>JAFMJA010000002.1 GCA_017853735.1 Burkholderiaceae bacterium
GGGTGCGGCCCGCGTCTGGCCGACAGGGGTGAGGGGTGGTTGGCCTGCAATACCAGCTGCCCGGGCCGCCGGGGTTTACCCAGCACAGCCATTTTTTTCTGTGCATGAGCCCCCCACAGCATATAAACCCGCGGGCCATCATCGTCCCAAAGCGCCTGAATTATCATGTCAGTAAGCACTTCCCAACCTTGATTCGCATGGGAGGCGGGCTTTCCCTCCTCCACGCTCAGGCAGGTGTTGAGCAGGAGCACCCCCTGGCTGGCCCAATGCGCCAGCGAGCCGCTCGCGGTGCGAACAATTCGGGGCAGGTCGGGGTCGCGCGTCAATTCCTTGAAAATATTTCTTAAAGAGGGAGGCGGTGCAGTGCCTGGCGGCACCGAAAAGGCCAGGCCATGGGCTTGGCCGAGGCCATGGTAGGGGTCCTGACCCAGGATCAAGACGCGAACCTGCGCCCTGGGTGTAAGGGCCAAGGCGCGCAAGGGGTCCGGGGGATAAATTCGGGCACCAGCAGCCAACCTGGACCGGATGAATTCACCCAATCGGTGTGCAGACTCGCTGGCCCAGAACTCGTGCAACAAAGCTTGCCAATCTGACGCCACCGGCCAGTCAGCGGGCGACCACCGGGTGAGGCAGGTGGTCGATCCCAGGTCCAGCCGACCCTGCGTCATGATGGCTGGCCCGGCACAGTTCAGCTGAAGAGTTCGGCCAGGGCCAGGCCCGGATCGGGTGCGCGCATGAAGGCCTCGCCAACCAAAAAGGCGTGCACGCCCTCCGCTCGCATGCGCGCCACATCTTCACGGCCAAGAATGCCGCTTTCGGTGACCAGCAGACGCTCGGGCGGCAGTTGTGGCAGGAGCGACAGGGTGGTGTCGAGCGAGACCTCAAAAGTGCGCAGGTTGCGGTTGTTGATACCCACCAAGGGAGTCTTGAGCCGCAGGGCACGTTCCAGTTCAGCGCCATCGTGCACCTCCACCAGCACCGCCATTCCCAGTCCCAGCGCGATCGTCTCGAATTCAGCCATCTGGCTGTCGCTCAGGCAAGCGGCAATCAGCAATACCGCATCCGCGCCCATGGCTCGCGACTCATAGATCTGATAGGGGTCGACCATGAAGTCCTTGCGCAAGACCGGCAGGCTGCAGGAGGCACGCGCCTGCTTCAGGTAGTCGGGCTGACCCTGGAAAAACTGCCTATCGGTCAGCACCGACAGGCAGGCGGCGCTGACCGGGCCATTGCCCTGGGCATAGCTTTGGGCAATGTCTGCCGGCATGAAGTCCTGGCGTAAAACGCCTTTGCTGGGGCTGGCCTTCTTGATTTCAGCAATCACAGCGGCCTGACCCTGGCCCAGCTTGGCGCGCAAGGCGCCCACAAAATCGCGGGTCAGCAAGCGCGATTCGGCATCCGCTCGGATTTCTGCCAGAGGTCTTTTCCTGAGGGCTGCTGCCACCTCCTCGCGCTTGACCGCCACAATCTTGTCCAGAATGTCACTCATGACCGAACCGCCTTACCTCAATGAGCACCCAGGCGGTGCGCCACCGTCACCAACTGCTCCAGCTTTGCCTTGCCGGCCCCGGAAGCAATCACCTGGCGAGCACGGGTGACGCCTTGCTCCATGCTTGGAGCCAGGTTGGCCGCATACAGCGCCACGCCCGCATTGAGCGCCACGATATCGCTGGCCACCCCAGGCTTGCCTTCCAGCACCGACAACAGCATGTCACGCGACTGCGTTGGCGTCTGCACCTGGAGGACCCGGGTGCTGGCCATGGCCAGGCCGAAGTCTTCCGGGTGGATTTCATACTCGGTGACCTGCCCGTTCTTCAATTCACCCACCAGGGTGGCGGCCCCCAGGCTGATTTCATCCATGCCATCCTTGCCGTGCACCACGATGGCGCGCTCGGTACCCAGGCGCTGCAACGCGCGCACCTGAATGCCAACCAGATCGGGGTGAAACACCCCCATCAGGATATTGGGCGCACTGGCGGGGTTGGTCAGCGGACCCAGAATATTAAAGATGGTCTTGATACCCAGCTCTCGCCGGATCGGGGCCACATTTTTCATGGCCGGGTGATGGTTGGGGGCAAACATGAACCCGAGGCCTGTCTCGGCAATGCAGCTGGCAATGGCTTGCGGGCTTAAATTGATATTGACGCCCAACGCCTCCATCACATCGGCACTGCCGCTCTTGCTCGACACACTGCGCCCACCATGCTTGCTCACCTTGGCACCGGCCGCCGCCGCCACGAACATGGCACAGGTCGAAATATTGAAGGTATGGGCGCCATCGCCACCCGTGCCCACAATGTCCACCAGGTGGGCCCGATCCGCCACTTCCACTTTCGTGGAAAACTCGCGCATCACCTGGGCAGCAGCCGTGATCTCGCCAATGGTTTCCTTCTTCACCCTGAGGCCAGTGATCAGAGCAGCCATCAAGGCCGGCGACATCTCCCCACCCATGATCAAACGCATGAGGTGGAGCATCTCGTCATGAAAGATCTCGCGGTGCTCAATGACGCGCTGCAGCGCTTCCTGCGGGGTAATCTGATGCGTGTGCGGCATGAAGCCTCCTTAAGCTTGATCCAGAAAATTTTTCAACAAAGCGTGCCCATGTTCGGTCAGGATCGACTCGGGATGAAATTGCACACCCTGCAAAGCCAGTGACTGGTGCTTGACGCCCATGATCTCACCATCCTCTGTCCATGCGGTGATTTTCAGCGAAGGCGGACAGCTGGCGCGTTCAATGGCCAGCGAGTGGTAGCGGTTCACGGTGAACTGCCGGGGCAGACCGGCAAACACACCCTCCTGGGTGGTGGTGATCACGCTGGTCTTGCCATGCATCAGCTGCTGCGCGCGCACCACCCTGGCGCCAAAGGCCGCCCCTATGCTTTGATGTCCCAGGCACACCCCCAGGATAGGCACTCGCCCGGCCAACTGCCGGATGGCGGCCACCGAGATGCCCGCCTCCGCCGGAGAACAAGGCCCGGGCGAGATCACCAGCCGGTCGAGCTGCCCAGACTCAAGCAGGGCCTCGATTTCGGGCACGGTGATTTCATCGTTGCGGTGCACCTGCACTTGGGCGCCCAACTCCCCAAAATACTGAACGATGTTGTAAGTGAATGAATCGTAGTTGTCGATCATCAGCAGGCGGATGCGCTTCATGGCAGCCCCTCTTCGACCAACTCACTGGCGCGCAACACCGCGCGTGCCTTGGCTTCGGTTTCCTGCCATTCCAGTTCGGGCACCGAATCGGCAACCACCCCTGCGGCGGCCTGCACATGCAACTGCCCGTCCTTGATCACGCCGGTGCGAATGGCAATGGCCACATCCATATCGCCGGCATAACTCAGGTAACCACAAGCGCCGCCATAGATACCGCGCTTGACCGGCTCAAGCTGGTCGATGAGTTCCATGGCATGCACCTTGGGCGCCCCGCTCAAGGTACCCGCCGGAAAGGTGGCCCGCAGCACGTCCATATTGCCCATGCCCTCGAGCAACTCGCCCTCGACGTTGCTGACGATGTGCATGACATGGCTGTAGCGCTCGACCGCAAAGGCCTCAGTCACCTTGACGCTGCCGACACGGGCAATACGGCCAATGTCATTGCGTGCCAGATCGATCAGCATCACATGCTCGGCGCGCTCCTTGGGGTCGGCCAGCAGCTCTTGCTCTGCGGCCTTGTCAGCTTCAGCCGTGGCGCCCCGGGGTCGGGTGCCGGCCAGTGGGCGGATCGTTATTTTCTGCGGGCCTTCTGGTGTCTTTTCCTGGCGCACCAGAATCTCTGGCGAAGAGCCCACCACATGGACATCCCCCAGATGGTAGTAATACATGTAGGGGCTGGGGTTGAGGGCACGTAGCGCGCGGTACAGACTTAGCGGGCTCTGGGTATAGGGCTTGCTGATCCGCTGTCCCATCACAATCTGCATGAAGTCGCCGGCCTGGATCAGGCCCTTGGCCCGCGCCACCGCAGCCATGAAATCAGCCTTGGCATAGCCCCTTTGCTGCTCGGCATGCGGCACCGCTTGTACTGGCGGCACCTGCACGGGCTGATGCAGGCGAGCGCGCAATGCCTGCAGGCGGGCCTGCGCCCTCGCATAGGCATCGGGCTGGGACGGGTCGGCAAAAACAATCAGGTGCAATTTGCCCGAAAGATTGTCGATCACTGCCAGCTCTTCACATTGCAGCAACAAGATATCGGGGCAGCCCAGGGTGTCGGGTGGGCAGGTGCTGGCCAGCTTCTTCTCAATATGGCGCACCGTGTCGTAGCCAAAGTAGCCCGCCAGGCCACCACAGAAGCGGGGCAAGCCCGGCTGCAAAGCCACCTTGAACCGCTTTTGATAGGCGGTGATGAAGTCCAGCGGATTGCCCGGCGCGGTCTCAACCACCACCCCGTCGGTGACCACTTCAGTCCTGGCCTGCTCGCCAAAACCAGTCGCCCGCAGCAGGGTGCGCGCTGGCAGCCCAATGAAGCTGTAGCGCCCAAAGCGCTCACCCCCCACCACCGACTCGAGCAGAAATGAATAACAGCCCTGGTCTTGCACATGGGCCAGCTTGAGGTACAGCGACAGCGGGGTCTCCAGATCGGCGAAGGCCTGGTCCTGTAGCGGTATTCGGTTAAAGCCCTGTCGGGCAAGCTGATTGAATTCGTTTTCGGTCATCACAGGAGATTCTTCCAGTTTGAGCAGGTGTGGCTTGGCGCCAGACCCGTCAAGTTCATCGATCTGTCACCCACGCCAAGGGGCGACCAAGAAATGCGTCAGGCCATAGCCCAAGCGCAACGGCGCCAGGGCCATGCCCCCCGGTCACTGCAACCTGTGATGTCGTTTCGATGGATGAACATGGAACAAGTGTATTTCAAATCCCTGCTTGTTCACCCCAATGCAGCACGCATTTGCTGGATGACTGCCTGGTAATCGGGCTTACCGAAAATCGCGCTACCGGCAACAAAGGTGTCCGCACCGGCATCGGCAACCCGGCGGATGTTGTCGGCCTTGATGCCGCCATCCACCTCCAGTCGGATGTCCCGGCCACAAGCCCGGATGCGTTGGCGCGCCGCCTCGACCTTGCGCAAGGCGCTGTCGATAAAACCCTGGCCACCAAACCCCGGGTTGACGCTCATGATCAGTATCAGGTCGATGTCGTCGATCACCCAGTCCAGCACATCCAGGGGTTCAGCCGGGTTAAATACCAGGCCCGCCTGGCAACCACGAGCCTTGATGGCCTGGATGCTGCGATGCACATGGCTGCTGGCGTCCGGGTGAAAACTGACCAGGTCGGCACCCGCATCGATAAATGCTCCAGCCAGCGCGTCCACCGGTGAGATCATCAGGTGCACATCAATCGGCACGGCCTTGCCGTCATGGGTTTTGGCATGAGGCTTGAGGGCCTGGCAGATCATCGGGCCAAAAGTCAGGTTGGGCACGTAATGGTTGTCCATCACATCGAAATGGATCCAGTCGGCGCCTGCGGCAATCACGTTGCGCACCTCCTCGCCCAGTCGGGCAAAGTCGGCCGAGAGAATGGAGGGGGCAATACGGTAGGTGGTGCTCATGCGGGTATTTTCGCAGTTAGCATTGGGGTCTGTCCACGCATCAGCCAAATCATGGCCAAGTATCAGATTCACGTTGAAGTTCAGCCCCGCCACCTTGCCGAACAGTCCGATCCGCAGCAGCGGCTCTATGCGTTCGCCTACACCGTGACCGTCAGCAACACCGGTGAGGTGGCCGCCCAGCTGATTTCCCGCCAGTGGAATGTGAATGATGCCCATGGCAACACCGAGCGCGTCAAGGGCCTGGGTGTCGTTGGCCAGCAGCCCTTGCTGCGGCCAGGAGAAACTTTTGAATACACCAGCGGCACCCGCTTGCGCACGCCCACCGGCACCATGCATGGCAGCTATTTCTTCGTGGCCGAAGACGGTGAGCGCTTTGAGGTGGACATCCCCATGTTTGTGCTCGATGCCCTGAGCCATGGTGGCGGCAGCGCGCGCACCCTGCATTGATCCTGTCCGGTGCATGGCCCTGGGTGAATTTGATCTGATCGCGCGCTACTTTCAGCGTCCCGGTCACCAGCTTGCTCAAAGGGTGGTGCTGGGCATTGGCGACGACTGTGCCCTGCTGCAGCCTGCCCAAGGCCAGCAACTGGCCGTCTCCAGTGACATGCTGGTGGAGGGGCGACATTTTTTTTCGGATGTTGACCCGATGGCACTTGGGCACAAGGCACTGGCTGTCAACCTCAGCGATCTGGCCGCCTGCGGCGCCTCCCCGTTGGCCTTCACCCTTGCGCTAGCACTGCCCACTGCCGATGCGACCTGGCTGGGCGGTTTCACAAAAGGTTTGTTTGCACTGGCCGATGCCCACGGCTGCGACCTGATTGGCGGTGACACCACCCGTGGCCCCCTCAATATTTGCATCACGGTGTTTGGCCAGGTGCCCAGCAATACCGCTTTGTTGCGATCGGGCGCCCGGGCCGGGGATGAGATCTGGGTATCGGGCACCCTGGGCGATGCCCGACTGGCGCTGCAAGCCCGACTGGGTCGCATCGCTGTTCCAGACTACGCCCTTGAGAGCGCGCAACAGCGCCTGGATTGGCCCACGCCACGGGTCGCACTGGGTCAGGCCTTGCGTGGCCTGGCCAGCGCAGCGATTGACCTGAGCGATGGGCTGGCGGGCGATCTGGGTCATCTTCTTCGGGCCTCTGGCGTTGGCGCCACCCTCCACGCCGATGCCGTGTCCGGCTTGTTGGCCTGCCCCTGGATGCCTGCGTCCGAGCGACTTGATCATGTGCTGTCTGGCGGTGACGACTATGAACTGCTGTTCACAGCAGCCCCTCAAGAGCACGAGCGGGTGCTAGGTGCCGCCCGACAAAGCGGCGTTGCTGTAACCCGCATCGGCAGCATTGAGGACCAAGCTGGCCTGCGCCTGACGGATGCACAGGGGCAGCCCATCAAAGCGCAACTGTCTTCCTTTGACCATTTCCTATGACCAGCCCGTCAGATCCCCAGCCCCGCCCGGTCAATGGAGGCTTCTTGTGGTCGCACCCGGCTCACCTGCTGGCCCTTGGGTTTGGCGCGGGCCTCAGCCCCAAGGCGCCGGGCACTGTGGGCACGGCCTGGGCCTGGTTGGCCTTCGTAATGTCCATGCCCTGGATGAATGAGGCGCGCTGGGGTCTGCTACTGGTGCTTGCCCTGGCCTTAGGCTGGTGGGCTTGCAGCGTAACTGCGCGCAACCTGGAGCGGGTTGATCCGGGTCAGATTGTGTGGGACGAGATCGTTGCCTTCTGGTTGGTGCTGTGGCTGATCATGCCCGCCGGTCTGCCGGAGCAAATCGCTGCATTTGTTTTGTTTCGTTTTTTTGATGCGGTCAAGCCTGGCCCGGTCGGCTGGGCTGACCGCTTGTTCCATGATCCCACTTTTGCCCGATCGATGCCGCAATGGGGTCGCGCTGGCCTTGGCATCCTGTTTGACGACCTGGTCGCCGCGGCCTGCACCCTCTTGGTGCTGGCCGGCTGGCGCACGCTGTGGGCTTAGGGGTAGCTCTCGACAAGCCCACGGTCAGCCGTACCAGCATCCAGGTCAGGGGCTCAACCGCATCATAAAAAGCCTTGAGATCGGTAAACAAGGGTTTTGATTCGTTCTGTGCATCGTTCATGGAGATCATCCTTTACCCATTGCAGGGGCTTGGTTGGGCTTGACTGCTATATTGGTTACTACAGGCTGTGAAGGCCCTTGCCCATCGGGCCACATTGCGGGGATGTACCTTGCGACTTCCAGTTGCCAAATACCCTGAAACAGAATACGTTCACACCAATGACTACTAGCGATGCCCTGGTGATTCATCTGGCCAACCAACTCAAGGCCCGCCACTGGTTGCTGGCCAGCGCAGAAAGCTGCACCGGCGGCTTGATCGCCGGCGCCTGCACCGACCTGAGTGGCTCGAGCGACTGGTTTGATCGCGGCTTTGTCACTTACTCCAATTCGGCCAAGGAAGAGATGCTGGGTGTGGATTCCCAGCTGATTGCCCGCCATGGCGCGGTGAGCGAGCCAGTGGTACGCGCCATGGCCAGTGGCGCCCTGGCCCATTCGCGCGCCCAGGTGGCCGTGGCCGTGACCGGTATCGCCGGGCCCACTGGTGGCAGTGCGGACAAGCCGGTTGGCACGGTCTGGTTTGGATTTGCCATCCCGGGTCGCCTATCCAGCGAACGCATGCTGTTCAGTGGCGACCGCGCAGGTGTTCGCCAAGCCACGGTTTTGCATGCCTTGCAGCGCCTGGTGGAGTTGACCGCATGAGCTGGTTTGACAGTTTTGTGGCGCGACGGTTCGAGGTCAATGGGGTTGAAATCCACGCCCGCGTACCTGCGGCTGAACAAGGCGGCAGGCCCGCCCTTTTGCTGCTGCACGGTTTTCCGCAGTCCCATGTGATGTGGCATCGGGTCGCACGCATGCTGGAAGGTGAATACTGGATCGTGCTGCCAGATCTGCGCGGATACGGCGATTCGGCCAAACCGGCCGGATTGCCCGACCACGCCAACTACAGCAAGCGCACCATGGCCCAGGACATGGTGGATGTGATGGACCTCTTGGGCTGTGCCGAATTTTTTCTCTGCGGGCATGACCGCGGCGGCAGGGTGGCACACCGCCTGGCTTTGGATCATCCGGAAAAGGTGCGCAAGCTGTGCGTGCTTGATATTGCCCCGACTCTGGACATGTATGAAGCCACCGACATGGACTTTGCCCGAGCTTATTACCATTGGTTTCATCTGATCCAGCCCTGGCCCCTGCCGGAAAAAATGATTGGTGCTTGTGCGCGCGACTATCTGCACGCCAAGTTGGGAGGCTGGGGCAGCCAGGGGCTGAATGCGTTTGAAGCCCAGGCGCTGGCTGAATACGAGCGCTGCTTTTGCGCGCCTGAGGCTATTCATGGTGCTTGTGAAGACTACCGCGCCAGCGCTGGCATTGATCTGGAGCACGACCGGGCCAGTCGAGCCCGAGGTGACAAGCTGCTATGCGATGTCCAGGTCCTGTGGGGCGAGCGAGGGGTGGTGCACCGGCTGTTTCGACCGCTGGATCTTTGGCAGGCACAGTGTGCCGGCCAGGTTAGCGGCCAGGCTGTGTCAGCCGGACACTTTATCCCGGAAGAAAAACCTCTAGACACTGCCGCCGCACTGCGGGCTTTCTTTCGCTGACAGGGGAGCTGGCCTAGTTGGCCCCGTGGCATTTCTTGTATTTTTTCCCGCTGCCGCACCAGCATAGCTCGTTGCGCCCTGGCGCGGCCTCCTTGCGCACAGTCTGCACCCGCGGACCCAGGCTGCGCCAGAGCTCGCGCAATTCGTAGACCGCCCAGATGGCTGCGCCAAAATCTTCCAGGCGCGCCGCGCTCAAAGAAGGCGGGTCCTGCTCGTCAAAGGGAGAAATGGTGGGCGCATCGCGGTCATCTTCCAGCAGCGCGGCAACTGACTGCAACGCCTCTTGCAGCCATTGGGCCTCTTCCTGATTGCGTGGTGGCGCCCAGTCCTCCGTCCAATGCTCGACCGCGGCCATAAACCCGAGTGCCCACACCTGCGCAAACGATGGCAGTTCCTGATCGTCAAACTTGGAGCGCTCGTTCGGCGGCAAGGCAGCCACCATGGCGCGCACATCCATCACCTCGGGGTGATAGCAAGCCGGATCGTCCAGCGACTCGACCGCATCGTTGTTCAGTGCGGCGGCCACTTCATTCCAGCGGCGCATCCAGAGCGACATGAATTCTGCAGCCTGGGCCTGGTCGCGAAAAGCGCCTGCGCTCTGGCTATCGCCAAAGTCGAGCAACACAGGCAGGTATTCGCTTGGCATGATCAGGCGACGGCAGCAGATCAACGCTGCCAGAAAGCCCTCGCAAAATTCCCATTGCGGAGTTTCCTCATGCCGCGTGCGCATATCGTCCAGAATATCTTCGAGCCGATCAAAATCCTGAGGCTCCATGGGCTTGGCGCCCGAAGGTGTGGCAGCTGAGGTCATATGTCGGACCTGATGGTCATGGGGAAAGACGAGATTGCAAATTTTGCACTGACCCAAACTCCCATGATGGACAAGGGTTTTGCCAGCTTGAGCAAGGCCTGATCCTTGCTGAGCAACTGGGCCCGGTGTGCCAGCGCCAGGTCGATGAACTGCTGATCGTCCTCATCCTCACACACAATGCAGGCCCTGTCAGCAGCTGGCACGATCTGGGCCAATCGATCGAAGGCGTTGAGTACGCCCTGTGCCGACCGACCGGACTTGGCCAAATAGGTATCGAGTTGCGGGTATTGCAGCACACGCGCCAACTCATCTCGCATGCCGGAGGTGGCCAGCCACACCACGGCGGCCCCAGAGAGTGCCGCATGCAGCGGCTTGCTTGTTGGATCGTCAAAGACCAGCAGGTCGAGCACGATATTGGTATCGATCACCAGACTTTGCTGCAAACCTGTCATTGCCATCCAAACCGGGTCAGGTCGCTCGAGCGGGTAAGGGGCGATGCGCCCCATCCATTTTTCCGGCCACCATCTCGAACTTGAACAGGCGGCACTCCAGCGGTCCGTTCCACATGGGCACCCGGCGTGAGGCATTCAAGCGCATCTTGCCGGGCAGTTTCATGTCCGGCGAGAGCACCCAAGCGGTCCAGCCGGTGTAGTTCTTTTTCCAATGTGCGGCCAATTTGCTGAAAAAATCTCCCTCGACTACAGATTCGGGCAACTCCCTCGCGCCAAAGCGGGCCCTGCCAGCAAATCCGCCCGCTTCAATGCGTTCACCGTAGGGTGGGTTGACCAGCATCAGCCCTGCTGTGGGCGTTGGCGGCATCCGCTGCAAAGCATCGCCCCCCCGAAATTCGATCACCCCGGCGACTCCAGCGCGCTCGGCATTGCGCTGGGCAAAGTCCACCATCCGGTGCGACACATCGCTGCCGAAGACCACCGGCATGGCGGGCTTTCGAATTTGGGCGTTGGCCTGGTTTTTCAGTTCCTGCCAGCCACTCGCCTGGTAGGGCAGCAGTTTTTCAAAAGCGAACCTGCGCAGCAGCCCAGGGGCGATATTGCTGGCAATCTGGGCGGCCTCGATGGCGATGGTGCCACTGCCACAGCATGGGTCGTACAGCGGGAGCAGGTGCGCAGGATCCTCGGCCCAGCCGCTGGCCGCAAGCATGGCGGCAGCGAGAGTCTCCTTCAAAGGCGCGTCCCCCTTGTCAACACGCCAGCCGCGCTTGAACAGGGGCTCGCCAGAGGTGTCGATATACAAGGTCAGCAGGTCACTGGTCAGATGGACATACAAACGCACATCCGGCCAGCGGGTATCCACATTGGGCCGTGCGCCTTGCAGGTCTCGAAACCGATCGCATACCGCGTCTTTGATCTTGAGCGCGGCGAAGTTCAGGCTTTTCAGCGGGCTGTGCTGAGCAGTCACCTCCACCTTGATACTTTGTCGGGGTGTCAACCACTGCTCCCATGGCACATCCCTGGCGCATGAATAGAGGTCTGCCTCGGCTCGATAGGGCTGGTGCGCCAGTTGCACCAACACACGCTGGGCAAGGCGGCTGTGCAAATTGAGCTGCATCGCAGCGTGCCAGCTCGCCTGCAACTGCACGCCACCACGCTGCTGCTGCAGAGCAGCTGCAGCACAATGAGTGATCTGCTGCACCTCCTGGGCAAGATAGAGCTCGGCGCCTGCTGCACAGGGCAAAAACAATCGGATCGAATTCACAAGCTGCCCCTGAGATTGGCAGGCGCAATCTTCAAGGCCTCGCGATATTTGGCCACGGTACGGCGTGCGCATTCGATGCCCTGCTCCTTCAGCATGGCTGAGAGTTGGTTGTCGGACAAGGGCTTGCCAGGGTTTTCCGCAGCGATGAATTGTCGAATCAGGGCCCGCACCGCAGTGCTCGATGCGCTGCCGCCGGCCTCGGTGCCCAGCCCGGAGCCGAAGAAGTATTTCAGTTCGAAAGTCCCAAACGGGGTAGACATGTACTTGGCTGTGGTCACGCGGCTGATGGTCGATTCATGCAGGCTCAGTTCTTCGGCGATCTCGCGCAGGACCAGGGGCCGCATGGCCAATTCGCCATGGAGAAAGAAGTTTCGCTGCCGCTCCACGATGGCCTGACTGACTCGAAGAATGGTGTCAAAGCGCTGCTGCAGGTTCTTGATAAACCAGCGTGCTTCCTGAAGCCGCTGGTGCAATCCCGAATTTGCCGCCGATTGGCCTTCCTTGGACTTGTGTCCTTTCAGGGCCTGCGCATAGATCTCATGCACACGCAGACGGGGCATCACTTCCGGGTTGATCTGCACCCGAAATCGGGTTTGCGGACCGTTGCCACGGCGCTGGACCAGAACATCGGGAACGATGATGTTGCGCTCGACACTGACAAATCGACGACCGGGCTTGGGTTCCAGGCGGGCAATCAAGGCCAGCGCCTGACGCACCAGCTCTTCACTGCTCTCACAGGCCAGCGCCAGACGGCGTGCGTCCCGCCGTGCCAGCTGTTCCATGGGCTGGGAGCACAGGCAGCATGCCAGGTCACGTAGCGCCTGCGCTCTGGTCTCAGTCGCGGCCATGGCCTTGAGCTGCAAGATCAGGCATTCGGCCAGGTTGCGCGCGCCCACGCCCACAGGCTCCAGGCTTTGCAGCAAGCCCAGGGCAACCACGAACCGATGCTGCAATTCTTCCCGCGCTTGATCATCCTCGCCGGCCAGGCTCAAGGCGAGTTCCTCCAAGGGTTCGCTCAGATAGCCATCCTCATCGAGCGACCCGATCAGAAAAGTCAGCGCTGCGCGATCTTCTTCGTCAAGTCTCAGCGCCAGCGCCTGACGCGCCAGAAATTCTTGCAGGGATTCCTGCTGGTGCGAGAGCTCGGCCGCATCGGCAATCTCCTCATCGCCCGGGCTCGTCTTGCTGGCAGGCGCTTCACCGCCCCACTCGCTGTCCTCCAGCGACATTTCGACGCTACCGTCGCCCTCCCAGTCTTGCATGGATGCGCTCTCTGTGGCTTCGGCGGGGTCGCTCAACCACTCTTCGGCCTGGGTCGGCTCATCCGCCTGTGGCTCGGCATCGGATCGAGTCAGGCCATAAGCCTCTTCGCCGGGAGAGTCGGTTTCGGCCTCCAGAAAGGGATTGTCGACCAGCATCTGTTCCACTTCCTGCTGCAACTCCAGTGTCGAGAGTTGGAGCAGGCGGATCGACTGCTGCAATTGCGGGGTAAGCGCAAGATGCTGTGAGATCCGAAGAGAAAGGCCGGGCATTACATCTTGAAGTGCTCACCGAGATAGACCCGGCGCACATCGGCGTTGTTGACAATCTCGGCCGGCGTACCCTGGGCCAATACCTGACCCTCGCTGATGATGTAGGCGTGGTCGCAAATACCCAGAGTCTCGCGCACATTGTGGTCAGTGATCAGCACGCCGATGCCGCGTTCCTTGAGGAAGCGGATGATGCGCTGGATCTCAATCACTGCAATTGGGTCGATGCCGGCAAAGGGCTCATCCAGCAATATGAAACGTGGCTGAGTGGCCAGAGCGCGGGCAATCTCGACCCGACGCCGCTCTCCGCCGGACAAGGCCATTGCCGGGGAGTCGCGCAAATGTTCCACGCGCAGTTCCTGCAGCAGCTGCTTGAGTCGTAGCTCAATCTGTTCTTGGCGCATGGGCCGGCCTTGCGCATCTCGCTGCAGCTCAAGCACTGCGCGCA
The DNA here is from genome assembly GCA_017853735.1 of Burkholderiaceae bacterium. Lineage (GTDB taxonomy): Bacteria > Pseudomonadota > Gammaproteobacteria > Burkholderiales > Burkholderiaceae_C > Hylemonella. The sequence continues at coordinate 13,676 of JAFMJA010000002.1, forward strand.
CATTGTCTGCCACATTCAGCCGGCGAAAGATGGAGGCCTCCTGAGGCAAGTAGCTCAGACCCAATTGGGCCCTGCGGTGGATCGGCATATGCGCGACCGGCTGTCCGTCAATCGAGATATCTCCGGCGCTGGCGCGCACCAGCCCGACGATCATGTAAAAAGAGGTGGTCTTTCCCGCGCCGTTGGGACCGAGCAGGCCGACCACTTCACCCTTGCGTACAGACAAGGAGACGTCTTTCACAACTTCCCGGCTGCCATAGTGCTTGCGCAAGTGAAAGGCCTCCAGCCGGCTGTCGCCGGGCTCAGCCTTCACCGCCTTGTCTCGGCTATTCACTTGGCAGCACCGCCCAGAGCGTTGCTGGGGCGTAGCGCCGGCACCGGTGCGGCGGCCGGAGCCGGCGCCGAATCGCTCGGCTTGGGCGTGAGCAGGGCGCGCACCCGCCCCTTTGAGCCACCGCTTCGGGCAGTGCCGCCATCGACAGTGAACACATCCGTTGCATTGTCATAGCGGATGATGTCGCCGGTCACCTCATCGGCCAGGGTGGCTCCGCGCAAGCGCCTCATCTGCGCCCGCTTGATAAATTTCACAGTGTCGGCACGCCCATCGTATTCAATGGTTTCTCCCTCACCTTCGATGTACTCGTCCACACCTTCGCGCTTTTGGCGGAAAAAGGCCAGCTGTCCTGGCTCGGCGAAGACCACACCGTACTGGAATCCTTCAGGGTCTTGTTTGACCTCCATGCGCGCGCCACGGATAAGAATGGTTCCCTTGGTCAGAACCACGCTGCCAGTGAAAACGCTGATCTGTTTGAGGTCGTCGTAACGCAGCGCGTCAGACTCGATGTTCATCGGCTTGTTACGGTCGGCTTTTTCGGCTAGGGCAGCACCGCCAAACAGAGCAAGAAAAGCCGCCGAAAAGAGTGCAAGGACGAGTCTCATGGGGCATGAATCTTGCTTGTAATACATGGCAAGCATTGTAGCGGCCTGCCGCGGCCCCGCGCGCTCAGCGGGCCCGAACGCTGGCAACCAATTGCTCGACCACCTGCAAGGCCCGCTCCATATTCTTGGCATAGGTGCCATCGGTGTAGAAGCGACCGGCCACCCCCAGGGCTGGCACGCCCTCCACCTTGTAGGCGTTTTGCAACTGGGTGGCCCGCCCTGATTTGGAGGCCACTGAAAAAGAGTTGTACTGCTCGCTGAATTTTTGCCGGTCTATCCCTTGTTTGGCCACCCAGTCCGCAATGGTCTCAGGCCGGTCCAGCCGTATGCGCTCGACATGGATCGCATAGAAGACCTTGGCATGGAGCTTATCAACCAGATCCATGGCCTCCAGCGCATAAAAGAGGCGCTGCTGCGGCTCGAAGTCCTTGCGAAACGCCACCGGCACACGACGTACCACCACATCCTTGGGCAAGCGCCTGATCCAAGCTTCCAGCGTCGGCTCAAAGGCATTGCAGTGCGGGCAGCTGTACCAGAAAAACTCGACCACCTCAATCTTGCCTGCCGGCGCTTCCACCGCAGCGGGGGTGTCCAACACCAGGTAGTCCTCGCCCGCACGCGCGCGGTTGCCTTGCGCGCGGCCGGGCGAAGCCGCCAGGCCCAGTGGCCCCAGCACAGCAAGCGTCTGGCAAAAATCTCGACGGTCCATCTGTGGTTCTCCTAGTCGTCTTGGTTTCAACGGTCAAACTTTAGCGCTGAACACGCACCAGCGCAGACTCATGGCCTGCCGCTTCAATGCGCGCCTTGACCTTCTCGGCATCCTCGCGCTTGTCGAACGGGCCCACACGAACCCGATACACCATGCGGCCAGACTGCTCGCGCTCCAGCACCTTGGCCTCCACACCGGTCAAGGACAATTTGGCACGCTGGCTTTCAGCATCCTCGGGCGTGCGAAAAGCGCCAATCTGCACAAAATAGATAAACGGCTCGGCTGGCGTACCGGCCTGCCCACCAGCCTGCGCGCGGGCCAGCTCGCCCAAGGGATCGGCCGATACCGCTGGCTTGTTTTCAGGCTTGGCAGCAGCAGGCTCTGCAGTCGCTGGTGGCTTGGCGGGGTTGGGCAGCACTTCCGTGGCTTTGCTCGCTGCCTTGCCCTGCAAGGGTGCGTTGGGGTCCCATCCCTTGTTCTTTGTCGCTTCGGCCGCGTCCTGTTCTGGGGTGCGGCTCTGCCCCTTGAAGACAAAAGGAATCGGCACCTTGGTGACATACACCGCCACCACCAGCGCAATGCTCAATCCGACCACCAGGCCAAGAACCAAACCCAAAAAGGTACCGCCGCCTTGCTGTCTCATGTCTTTGTTCCGTCCAGTCGCTGTGTTGCTCATGCAGGGACTTACATTTTCTGTGGCGCGGCCACACCAAGCACCGCCAGCCCATTGTGCAGCACCTGCGCAGTAGCCGCCACCAGGGCCAAACGGGCACGCTTCACGGCCTCATCATCCACCAGGATGCGTTCCGCATCGTAATAGCTGTGGTAGCTGGCAGCCAGATCGCGCAGATAGAAAGTCACGTCATGGGGCGCAAAGTCCTGGGCAGCTGCTGAGAGCATTTCCGGATACTTGGCAAGTTGCAGCATCAGCGACAGGGCGGCCGGGCTGTCCAGGGGCGACAGATCCGCCTCCAGCAACCCAGGCACTTCTCCGCCCCAGGACGCCAGCACCGAGCAGATGCGGGCATGGGCATATTGCACGTAATAGACCGGGTTGTCGTTGTTCTTCTGCACAGCCAGGTCCACATCAAAGGTGTACTCGGTATCGGGTTTGCGACTGAGGAGAAAGAAGCGCACCGCATCCTTGCTGGTCCACTCGATCAGGTCGCGCAAGGTCACATAGCTGCCAGCCCGCTTGGAGATCTTCACCTCCTCGCCACCACGCATCACCCTGACCATGGTGTGCAGGACATAGTCGGGAAAGCCCTCAGGAATGCCCAGATTCAGGCCCTGCAGACCGGCTCGCACCCTGGCGATGGTGCCGTGGTGATCCGTGCCCTGGATATTGACCACCTTGTGAAAGCCGCGCTCCCACTTGGAGATGTGATAGGCCACGTCAGGGACGAAATAGGTGTAGCTGCCATCGCCCTTGCGCATCACGCGATCCTTGTCATCCCCATAGTCGCTGGTGCGCAGCCACAGGGCGCCGTCGTGCTCATAGGTCTTGCCGGCCTGGCGCAAGCGCTGGACTGCCTCATCCACCCGGCCGCTGGTGTACAGGCTGGACTCAAGGTAGTAATTGTCGAACTGGACTTCAAAGGCTTTCAGGTCCAGATCCTGCTCATGGCGCAGATACGCCACCGCAAACAGCCGCATCCCATCCAGATCATCGATATCGCCACTGGCAGAAAATTCCCGGTCATCGGCTTTGACGGTTTTCCTGGCCATGAAATCGGCTGCGATATCTGCAATGTAATCGCCGTTGTAAGCAGCCTGAGGCCAGGCTGGATCTCCGGGCTTGTCGCCCCGTGCGCGCGACTGCACGCTCAGGGCCAGGGTATTGATCTGGGCGCCGGCATCGTTGTAATAGAACTCACGGTATACCTGCCAACCTTGGGTGGCAAAAAGGTTGCAGATTGCATCGCCCAATGCCGCCTGGCGCCCATGGCCCACATGCAGGGGGCCGGTGGGGTTGGCCGAGACAAACTCGACCATCATGCGCTGACCCGTGGCCTGCTGCACGCCGTACTGCGCAGCCTGGGCCAACACATCGTGCACCACCTGCTGCTTGGCCGCTGGCTTGAGCCGGATATTGATGAAGCCCGGGCCGGCCACCGCCACATCATCAACCCAGCGCTGGAAGGCTGCCGTTGCCTGCAACTCCGAGCACAGGGTGTCGGCCACCTGGCGGGGAGATTGCCTGAGCGGCTTGGCCATTTGCAAGGCTGCGGTGATGGCAAAGTCACCGTGGGCGGCGACTTTGGGCGACTCGAATGCGGCTCGCTCACCGGCACCGCTCAAAGTCTGCTCCAGCACCGCGGACAATGCCTGGAGCAGTTCATGTTTGACTGACTGCATGCCGCTGATTTTACGAGGCGTTGCCAGGCACTCCTCATACGCTCTGGGTCGGAGTGACTGCGTGGCTCTGTCACGAGCCCTGAGCCCTGAGGGCCCGCTCGAAGCTGTTCAGCCCTGCCAGAAGCCAGGTTGTCCGTAATGGTGCTTGAGGAAATCAATCCACAGCCGCACCCGCAAGGGCAGGTATTTGCGCTGGGGAATGACTGCATAAATGCCATTGGCCGGGGCCGCAAATTCTTTCAGCACCTCTTGCAGCTGACCCGACTTGATCTCGGCCTGCACCTCCCACAGGCTGCGCCAGGCGATGCCATGGCCTGCCACGCACCAATCATGCAGCACCTGGCCGTCAGAGCAGTCCATCGGCCCATGGGGTCGAAAATGAAGCACGCCGCCACCCTCATGCGTGGGCAACTGAAAGGCCCAGCCCCGGGTCTGCGAAGCATCGCTGGACAAGACCAGGCAAGCAAAGCGCGCCAGGTCCTGGGGGTGGGCAGGTGTGCCGTTTTGTTGCAGGAACTGCGGCGATGCGACGCACAGGCGCCTGTTGTCCGCCAAACGCACACTCACCAGCGAGGAGTCGGGCATGTCCCCGACACGGACCGCGCAGTCAAAGCCTTCGCCGGCAATGTCGACCACGCGGTCGCTCAGGTGCAGGGATATGGTCACATCGGAATGCAGTTGGTGGAACTTGGGCATCAGCGGCGCCACGCGCCGACGTCCAAAACCGGCCGGCGCAGTCACCCGCAGGTGTCCTGTGGCCTTCACTCCGCCGGTGCTGACGCTAGCTTCGGCGTTGCCCAGGTCGGTCAGCAGCCTTTGGCAGTCCTCCAGAAATGCGCTGCCCTCATGAGTCAGGGTGATGCGGCGTGTGGTACGCACCAGCAACTTGACGCCCAGTCGTGCTTCCAGCGCGTCCAGCCTGCGCCCGATGAGGGCGGGCGCCACGCCCTCGGCCTGCGCCGCCGCAGTGAGCGAGCCACGGGTAGCCGCCAAGACAAAGGATTCAAGCTGCTTGAGTTTGTCCATGGCACGGCATTATGCGTGTCATGCCTGAAAATTGAAGCAATAATTGCTGCGCCACCCTAACAACCTCAACAGGAATTACGCCATGACCGCAACGCCAGCCTCCAGCCAGGCCTTAGACCTGGAACATCTGCGAGGCTGGATCGGCCGCCAGCAAACCCGCCAGGACCTGATCAGCGCCGCGCCCCTGGCCGCCTTGTCCGCCACGCTGGATCGGGACGACCCCGCGCCAGCCATCGACACCCCGGTGCCTCCCTTATGGCACTGGATTTACTTCACCCCGCAGACCCTGGCACGCGATATCGGGGCCGATGGCCATGCCAAGCGTGGCGGCTTCCTGCCGCCAGTCCCCCTGCCACGGCGCATGTGGGCAGGGGGTCGGCTTCATTTTCACCAGCCACTGCGCGTGAGCGAAACCGCCACCCTGGTCTCCACCATCAAGGATGTGACGGTCAAGAGCGGGCGCAGCGGCGCTCTGGTGTTTGTTTGCGTTCGCCACGAGTACAGCGGCCCCAGTGGATTGGCGCTGAGCGAGGAGCACGACATTGTCTACCGCGATGCTCCATCGACCGATGCCCCTGCGCCAGCTCCCACACCCGCGCCTACCGACGCACAGTTCCAGCGCCTGATCGAACCCGATCCGGTACTTTTGTTCCGCTACTCTGCGCTCACTTTCAACGGCCACCGTATTCATTACGACCGCAGCTATGTCACCGAGGTCGAAGGCTATTCCGGCCTGGTGGTGCATGGCCCGCTGATTGCCACGCTTTTGCTGGATCTGCTGCGGCGCAACCAGCCCCAGGCCCGGGTGGCAGAGTTTTCCTTCAAGGCCTTGCGACCCACTTTTGACATTCACCCTTTCCGCGTCTGTGGAAAATCCGATGGTTCCATCGCCACGCTCTGGGGATGCGACCATGAAGGCTTTCTGACCATGCAGGCGCATGCCAAATTGAGTTGAACCATCGACCAAGCCAATGACCACCAGCAACAACTACCAAGATATTCGCGAAGCCGTGCGCGACCTGTGTGCGCAATTTCCAGACGAGTACCATCGAAAAATTGATGCTGCGCGCACCTATCCGCAGGAGTTTGTCGAGGCGCTGACCCAGGCAGGCTGGCTGGCTGCCCTGATTCCGCAGGAATATGGCGGCTCCGGCCTGGGCCTGGCTGAGGCCTCGGTGATCATGGAGGAAATCAACCGCTGTGGCGGCAATGCTGGTGCATGCCATGGCCAGATGTACAACATGGGCACGCTGTTGCGCCATGGCTCTCAAGCCCAGAAGGATTTTTACCTGCCCAAGATTGCCTCGGGCCAATGGCGTCTGCAGTCCATGGGTGTGACCGAGCCGAGCACCGGGACCGACACCACCAAGATCAAGACCACCGCGGTGAAAAAGGGAGACCGCTATGTGGTGAATGGACAAAAAGTCTGGATCTCGCGCGTGCAGCACTCGGACTTCATGATCCTGCTGGCCCGCACCACGCCGCTGGCGGAAGTGAAAAAGAAAAGCGAGGGCATGTCGATCTTCATGGTTGACCTGCGCGCCGCGGAAAAATCCGGTCTGACAGTGCGCCCCATTCCCAACATGGTGAACCACGAAACCAATGAGCTGTTTTTCGAAAATCTGGAAATCCCAGCGGAAAACCTGATCGGGCAAGAGGGTCAGGGTTTCAGGTACATCCTGGACGGCCTCAATGCCGAGCGCACCCTGATCGCCGCCGAGTGCATTGGCGACGGCTACTGGTTTGTCGACCGGGTGAGCAAATACGTCAAGGACCGGGTGGTTTTTGGCCGGCCCACCGGCCAGAACCAGGGGGTGCAGTTTCCGATCGCCGAGAGCTTTATCGAGGTGGAGGCGGCCAATCTGATGCGCTGGCGGGCTTGCGAGCTTTTTGATGCCCACCAGCCATGCGGTGCCGAAGCCAATATGGCCAAATATCTGGCCGCCAAAGCGTCCTGGGAGGCGGCCAATGTCTGCCTGCAGATGCACGGCGGGTTTGGCTTTGCCTGTGAATACGACATCGAGCGCAAATTCCGTGAAACCCGGCTGTATCAAGTGGCGCCAATTTCAACCAACCTGATTTTTTCCTATGTGGCCGAGCACATGCTGGGTTTACCCAGAAGCTTTTGAAACCCTCGAGGCCAAGCCTTTATAGAAGCCCGTCAAATTTCTGATCTTGCCCCAGGTGGCTTGCCGCTTGTGGCTTCAATTTCAACCCAAACTTTAGTCATGCGCCTCGACCCTCACCCTTCAAGCACACTTGCTGAGTTCGCCGCCCAGCTTCATTTCAAAGACATCCCAGAGCCAGTGGTTCGACGTATTGAAGAGCTGCTGATTGACTGGTTTGGTTCCGCCCTGGCGGGCAAGGGGGCCCGCGCTGTTGAGATTCTGAGTGATTTCGCCCAGAGCCAGGGTCCCGACCAGGGGCCCAGCGAATTATTGATCCACCGGCGCATGACCAGCCCACTGATGGCCGCCATGGCCAATGCAGCCGCCTCGCATGTTGCCGAGCAGGATGATGTTCACAACGGCTCGGTGTTCCACCCCGCCACTGTTGTCTTCCCGCCCGCTCTGGCGGTGGCTCAGGCCTTGGGCCGCTCAGGTCAAGAGTTCTTGACCGCCTGCGTGGCTGGTTATGAAGTGGGCATCCGGGTTGGGGAGTTTCTGGGCCGATCCCATTACAAGGTCTTTCACACCACCGGCACCGCCGGCACGCTGGCCGCTGCGACCGCTGTGGGCCGCTTGCTGCGGCTTAGCCCGGAACTGATGCTCAACGCCTTTGGCTCTGCGGGCACCCAGTCATCCGGCTTGTGGGAGTTTCTGCGCGATGCCGCCGACTCCAAGCAACTGCATACCGCGCACGCGGCGGCAGCGGGCCTGAGTGCGGCCTATCTGGCGCAAGGGGGTTTCACCGGGGCCAGGCATATCCTGGAAGGCCCGCAGGGCCTTGCGGCGGGCACCTCCTCAGATGCCGACCTGAGCAAACTCACCGATCGTCTGGGCGAGCGCTGGACGGTCACCGAAACTTCGTTCAAATACCATGCGGCCTGCCGCCATACCCACCCGGCAGCGGACGCCTTGCAGCAGGTCTTGATCGCCAATCAACTCCAGGCCGACCAGGTTAAACATGTCACCGCGTTGGTGCACCAGGCTGCCATTGATGTATTGGGGCCGGTGGTCGATCCGCAAACCGTGCATCAGAGCAAATTCAATATGGGCACTGTGCTGGCGATGGTAGCGGTGCTGGGCCGCGCCGGGCTGCCCGAGTTTGATCAAAATTTTCTTGCGGCTCCTGTGGTGGCCTTTCGCGACAAAGTCTCCATGGCACTTGACCCAGAAGTCGATGCCGCCTACCCGGCCCGCTGGATTGGCAAGGTGCGCGTGGAAACCAAGGACGGTCGCATCCTGCTCGGTCGAGTTGATGAACCCAAAGGTGACCCGGGCAACACCCTGAGCCGCTCCGAATTGGAAGACAAAGCGCTGCGACTGGCGCTCTACAGCCAGGCGGCGGGCGAGTCAGAAATGCTGCAGGCGCTGCAGCGGCTCTGGCGCATTGCCGAGCAGCCGCATGTCGGCCGGCTGCTGGCCTGAGACCGCCCGGCCCGACCTAACGAAGCATTCGGCATTCGGCATTCGGTATTCGGCATTTGGCCGAGGTCGGACAGGCCAGCCCGGCCAGAATCTCATATTGCGAAAATTTATCCCGAGCGGCGAAAAAATTCGTCCATTTGATACTTTTTGTTTCGAATAAATTGATTTATTCGCTCTTAATTTAATAAGCTGTATGCAATAAAGTCATGCGATGGAAAAATCACGTCCACCACGCCTGAGCGTCCCCCGTGCTGTCTTGTTTGATGCTTACGGCACGCTGTTTGATGTCTACAGCGTCGGCTTGTTGGCAGAACAATTGTTTCCCACCCAAGGCCAGGCGCTGGCCGCCCTGTGGCGCGACAAACAGATTGAATACACACGGCTGGTCACCACCAGCAATGATGGGGCGCACTATCAACCCTTCTGGGATCTCACCCAGGCCGGTCTGCGCTATGCCTGCAAACGCCTCAAGCTTGAGCTCACCCCCGAAGCCGAGCAGCGCCTGATGAACCAGTACCGTCATTTGAGCGCCTTCCCCGAAAACCGGGAAGTGCTGCAGGCGCTCAGGCAGCGCGGCATCGTGACAGGCATCCTCTCCAATGGCGACCCGCAAATGCTGGGCATCGCAATTCGCAGCGCCGGCCTGGATGGCCTGCTGGATCATGTAATCAGCGTGGACTCGGTGCGCAAGTACAAAACCCATCCCGCCGCTTACGCGCTGGGCGAACAAGCCACCGGGCTGCGCGCAAGCGACATCGTCTTTGTCAGCAGCAACAGCTGGGATGCCCTGGCTGCCACCTGGTTCGGCTACCAGACCCTTTGGGTCAACCGCTACCAGTTGCCATTTGAAGAGCTGCAAACCCAGCCCAGCCGAATCGGACAGACCCTCACCGATGTGCTGGCGTTTTTTCAGAACGATCGATGAGCAACGCCATTATTTCCAAGCCTGAAGGAGCCGTGCATGTCTGAACGCACCAGGGCACACCGCCTGCAAATTGCCAACAATCTGTATCGCTTTGTTCAAGACGAGGTGCTTGCCGCAAGCGGCATTGACAGCACCACCTTTTGGCAGGGTTTTGCCGCAATCGCCTACGAACTGGGGCCCAGGAACGCCGCGCTGTTGCGCGAGCGCGAGCGCCTCCAAGCTGAGCTGGATGCCTGGCACAAGGCCCAACCAGGCCCGATCAGGAACATGCCTGCCTACCGCGCTTTCCTTGAGCAAATTGGCTATCTGGTACCGGTGCCCGCGCAAGTGCAATGCGATACCTCCAATGTGGACGCCGAGTTGGCAGTGCAGGCCGGGCCCCAGCTGGTGGTTCCGATTCTCAATGCCCGCTATGCGCTCAATGCGGCCAACGCGCGCTGGGGCTCACTCTATGATGCCTTGTACGGCACCGATGCCCTGTCTGAAGAACATGGTGCCAGCAGGCTGGGGCCTGATGGCAAGGGTTACAACCCCAAGCGGGGCGCCAAGGTGATCGAGTACGCCCGTCATGTGCTGGATCGGGTCGCCGGGCTCGCGCATGGCTCGCATCTTGATTCGACCGCATACACGGTTGAGGGCGGCAAATTACTGGTGACGCTCAAAAATGGCAGCCGCTACGGGCTGGCCGAGCCCGCAAAGTTTGTCGGCTATCAGGGCAGCGCCAACTCCCCATCGGCCATCCTTTTGCGCAATCACGGCCTGCACATCGAAATCCAGATGGACCGCAACACCACCATTGGGCGCAGCGATGCGGCCGGCGTGAGCGATCTGCTGATGGAAGCCGCCCTGTCCACCATCCTCGACCTGGAAGACTCGGTGGCAGCGGTTGATGCTGATGACAAGGTGCATGCGTACCGCAACTGGCTTGGCATTCTGAAGGGCACGCTGAGCGAAGAAGTCAGCAAGGGCGGCCAGACCTTCACCCGCCGTCTCAACCCTGACCGCATCTACCAAGGTGCCTACGGCGAAGAAATCCGGCTGCACGGGCGCTCCTTGCTGTTCGTGCGCAATGTGGGTCACCTGATGACGACCCCGGCCATCCTGTACGAGGACGGCAGCCAAATTCCCGAAGGCATCATGGACGCGGTGATCACCACTGCCATCGCCCTGCTTGACCTCAAAGGCCTCACCCAGCACGGCGTGCGCAATTCGCGTACCGGCTCAATCTATATCGTCAAGCCCAAGATGCACGGCCCGGCCGAAGTGGCCTTTTCCAATGAACTGTTCAGTCGTGTCGAATCGCTGCTTGGGCTGCCGCAAAACACGGTCAAGCTTGGCATCATGGACGAGGAGCGTCGCACCAGCGTGAACCTCAAGGCCTGCATCGCTGCGGCCAAGAGCCGGGTGGCTTTCATCAACACAGGCTTCCTGGACCGCACCGGTGACGAGATGCATACCGCCATGCACGCTGGCCCGATGATCCGCAAGACAGCCATGAAAAGCAGCGCGTGGATCAAGGCCTACGAGCAAAACAATGTGCTGGTTGGCCTGGCTTGCGGCCTCAGGGGTCGCGCCCAGATCGGCAAGGGCATGTGGGCCATGCCGGACCTGATGGCTGCCATGCTCCAACAAAAAATTGCACACCCGCAGGCCGGTGCCAATACGGCCTGGGTGCCCTCGCCCACTGCAGCCACCCTGCATGCCCTGCATTACCATCAGGTCGAAGTCGCGACGATTCAGCTCGAACTGGAAAAACAGGCACGCACCAAAAATTTCGCGCGCCTGGAAGACAAGCTGCTGACAGGCTTGCTGACCGTACCGGTGGCCGCCAATCCCGCTTGGACGCCTGAAGAAATTCAGCAGGAGATTGACAACAATTGCCAGGGCATCTTGGGTTATGTGGTGCGCTGGATCGACCAGGGCGTGGGTTGCTCCAAAGTTCCTGATATCCACAATGTGGGCCTGATGGAGGATCGTGCCACCCTGCGCATCTCCAGCCAGCATGTGGCCAACTGGCTCTTGCATGGGGTTGTCAGCGAGCAGCAGGTGCGCGCCAGCCTTGAGCGCATGGCCGCTGTGGTGGATCGACAAAATGCCAGCGACCCCTTCTACCAGAAGATGGCCGGCAACTTTGACAAGGCCATGGCCTTTCAGGCGGCCTGCGATCTGGTGTTCAAGGGTGTGACTCAGCCCAACGGCTACACCGAGCCGCTGCTGCATGCCTGGCGCCTGAAGGTCAAGGCCAAATAAGCGGCCCTCCATCTGCGAGCGCCGCTGATCGCGCGCATCGTTGAAGTTTTTACGCTCGTATCCTGGCGGCCCAACCGGCTTCGGACTTCAAACTCGATCGGCCTGTCAGCCGCTCAGCCGTTTTGCTCTGGACACACGCTCCTTTGAGCCGCTGCGTGTACTCAAGCTGTAGATTTCAACGGGCTCAGATTGATCAAAACACGTGTCATACTTGGCTGCATGCGGTTGGATTTTCTATGCCCGGAGAGCTGGTAATGAGCGAGATCGAAAAACGCCTTGAAGCGATGGGCTTTACGTTGCCGCCCCCCTTCAAGTTTCCCAACCCGAACCGCACCGGTTGTGTGCAGGTTGGTTCCGTCCTGTTCGTTTCCGGACATGGACGCGACCTTCCGCCGCTGCCCGGGGTACGCCACAGCGGCAAGGTGCCGGCCGATGTGTCGATCGAGGAGGGCTATGCCACCGCCCGCGCGGTGGCCCTGTCGATTCTGGCCAGCATCAAGCAGGAGCTGGGCGATCTGGACCGTATCAAGCGCCTGGTGCGCCTGTTTGGCATGGTCAATGCTTCACCAGGCTTTGACCGCATGCCCAACGTGATCGACGGTGCTTCGGATTTTTTCTATGAACTCCTGGGGCCGGTGAACGGCAAGCATGCACGCACGGCGATCGGCGTGGCCGAACTGCCGCATGGCATTCCGGTGGAAATCAACGGCGAGTTCGAGGTCAAGTGATGGCGCAACAGCATTTGCCAGGGCAGTCGGGAAGCGCAGCATGGCCGGGATGACCGGCGCGGAAAAGATCATCTCGCGTGCCTGTGGGCTCGCATCGGTGCGTGCGGGTGACATCGTCTATCCGAACCCGGACATGGTGATGATCCACGACAACATGGTGCCGAGCGTGAAGCGTGCGCTCGATGCGCTGGGCATCGACCGGTTGGCCGAACCGGAAAAGGTGGTGATGGTGACGGACCACGAAGTACTGTACGGCAGCGCACGCGCCGCACAGTACGGTTCGATCAACCGCAGCGCGGCCAAACGCTGGGGCGTTGGCACTTTCTTCGATGTCGGACGCGGCGGTCATGGCCATGTGTTTCCGATGGAGCGTGGCATGGTGCTGCCGGGCATGTTCTATTTCGACAACGATCGCCACTGCACCAATGCCGGGGCAATTGGGGCGGTGGCGTTCCGCATGGGCATGGAAATCACGCGCGTGCTGGCCACCGGCAACAACTGGATCATGGTTCCCAAAACACTCAAGCTCACGCTGCGTGGAACGCTTGGGCCCGGGGTGTATGCGCGCGATCTTGGCGCCCATATCGGTGCGCTGATCCGCAGGCAGGTTCTGCCGTTTGACCTGGACTATCGCATCCTCGAATTTGCCGGCGACCTCGACCAGTTTTCACTGGCGGCACGCGTGGCCCTGTGCAGCGCCCCCACCGAGCTGGGCGCCTACGGGGTGTTCTTCCCGCCATCGGAGTCCGTGCTGGCGCATGCGCGCGATGTGGCGCAGCGGCCGTTTGCCGCGATGTTTTCCGATCCGGATGCGCGGTACGAAGCCGCAGCAGAAATCGACATCGCTGCGTTGCAGCCACAGGTCTCGACACCCGGCGGACTGCAGAACGCAGTGCCGGTGTCGGAAGTAGCTGGCACGCGCATTGACCATGCATTCATCGGCTCGTGTGCCTCGAGCATGTACGAAGACATTGCCCTCGCCGCCCGTTACCTGGCTGGGCGGCGCATTGCCGACGGCGTGCGCCTGTTCGTGGTGCCGGGGTCGGATGAAACCAGCCAGCGCCTTGCAAGCGAGGGGCTGATGCAGGTACTGCTCGAATCCGGGGCGGTGGTGTTGCCGGCCGGCTGCGGACCCTGCAACGACGCGGTGGTCGGCCCGCTCGATGCCGGCGAGGTTTCGCTCTCGACCGCCACCAACAATAACCATGGCCGCTTTGGTTCGCGCGATGCCAGACTGTATCTGGCCAGCCCGGCAACCGTGGCCGCTTCCGCCGTGGCCGGGCAGATTGTCGATGTCCGTACCGTTTTCCCGGTTTCCCCCGCAATCTCAGTTGGAGAGTAATCATGTTGAACAAGACAATGCGTCTGATCGTACAGGCCCTGGTGGGCATAACGCTGGCTAGTGTGTGTGCGGCGCAGGCACAAAGCCCGGCAGCAAAGTATCCGGAGCGGCCGATCCGTATCATCGTGCCGTTCCCGGCTGGTGACGGCATCGACATGCAGGCGCGCCTCATCGGCCAGCATCTCACCGAAAAGTGGGGCCAGCAGGTGCTGGTCGAGAACCGGCCCGGGGCCGGCACCCTGATCGGCACCGAAGCGGCGGTAAAGGCGCCAGCCGACGGCTACACCATCCTTCTGGTGACGACCACTTACTCCATCAATCCGAGCCTGCACCCAAAGGTTCCTTACGACCCGCTGAAGGATTTCACGCCGCTGATTCAGACCACGGCGATCCCGCTGATCGTGGTTGCCAGCCCGACTTTCCCGCCCAACAACCTCAATGAAGTGATCGCTCTGGCGCGTCAGAAGCCGGGCACCATGAGCATGGGCAACTCAGGCATTGGCACCTCGGCGCACATTGCCATGGAGCTGCTGCGCATGGCGGCAAAGCTGGACTACGTGCATGTGCCTTACAAGGGCATCCCGCCGGCCATGGTCGACCTGCTGTCGGGGCAGCTCAATATGCTCTCGACTTCGCCGGCACAGGTGATGGGCTCGATCCGCGAAGGCAAGATCAAGCCGATCGCGGTGACCGGGGCAAAGCGCATGCCGCTGCTGCCCAACGTGGCCACGGTGGCCGAATCCGGCATGCCCGGGTTTGAGGCTACCGCGTGGATCGGCTTGGTGATGCCGGCCGGCACACCGCGAGACATCGTGGCCAAGCTCAATAGCGAGATTGCCGCCATCCTCAACCGTCCGGAAATCAAGGCGCGCTTCAACAATGATGGGTCCGAGATCATCGCCAGTTCGCCAGAGGCATTTGGCGCCCATATCAGCAGCGAGCTGCAGAAGTGGGCGAAGGTGATCAAGGATGCCGGGATCAAGCCGCAGTGAGGGCTGAGATGAGCGATGTCGCCCCCGGAGCTGCGCCGTCTTTTTCCTGGGTACGGCGCGGCTGCTGCTATCGCCTCGGCCATGACGTGCCGCACATGGGCGGCGTGGTGCCGATGCACATCGTTTCCGAAATGCGCTTCGACCCCAAGGACATCGTGCCGCACCTGTTTGCCGAAACCGACCCCGGCTTTGCCGAACGTTGCCGCCCTGGAGATGTGATCGTCACCGGGCGCAATTTCGGCATGGGGCCGAAGATGCAGGGCTACATTGCAATGCAGGCGCTCGGCCTGGGGCTGGTGTGCGAATCGATGCCCTTTCTTGCTTACCGCGAGGCCATCGGCCTGGGCCTGCCGGTGCTGATCGATTGCCCTGGCATCAGCGAAACGTGCGCCACAGGCGATGAGATCGAGGTCGATTACCTGACCGGCCGGTTTACCAACCACACGCGTGGCACCACGGTGCAGCTGCCACCGGTGCCGGAAGGTCTGCGCGAGATTGTCGAGATGGGCGGCACCAACAATTGGCTCAAACGCTGGTGGGCCAGCCATACTGCCGCCCGCGCCGCGCCGGCGTCCTGAGCCATCAGCCGCAGAGGCGGTCCTTCCAACGGTCCTGAAGGCGTGCTTGGTCTTGAGCGTATCGGCACGCGCCACTGCAGGGCGGGCATTATCAGGTCGAGCAGTTACTTAATGTTAAGGTAGGCTGTTTAAA
>JAFMJA010000128.1 GCA_017853735.1 Burkholderiaceae bacterium
ATCTGGGGCGGCGCGGGCAGACCGCCCAGCCGTGAGGTGATGGCTGCCGCTGCCAAAGCGGCCCGCACAGAAATGATGCAACGCATGCGCGACAACAAAGCCAGCCGGGGCCAGCCTGGTGCTCAGGGCAAGGCCGATAGACGCTCCTCAGGACCAAGCCAGCGCGCTCAATCGACCGACCAAGACCGCCCATCCCAGGGCAACAGAAACCCTCAGGGACAAGCGCGACGTACAGGTGAATCCCGTGGTCAGGGCCCGCGCGGCGGCAACCCTGGGCAACCTGACCCATTGCGCACTGGCACCGACTCCCTGAGTCAGGCGGGTCGTCGCCGTCGCGGTGGCCGCGGTGGCGATGGTCGTGCCAAAAGCGGTCAGGGTGGTGGGGTAGACCCACTTCGCACCAATTACGGGCGCATCAGTCATTGATTCGGCTGGTACAGCGGTTAGCATTGGCAGATGCAGCAGGTGAACCTCAGCTTGCCGCATCAGCCGTAGAGGCAAACCGAAACCATCTATACCCTCAAGGAAACCCACATGCGATTCCTGCACACCATGCTGCGCGTTGGCAATCTGCAGCGCTCGATTGATTTTTATACCCAGGTCATGGGCATGAAGCTGCTGCGTACCACCGACCGGCCCGAACAGAAATATTCACTTGCTTTTGTCGGCTACGCCAGCAACCCGGATCAGGCTGAACTCGAACTGACCTACAACTACGGCGTTGAAAGCTATGACATCGGGACGGCCTACGGGCATGTGGCGCTGGGTGTCAAGGACGTCTACGCCACCTGCGATCAGATCCGGGCCAGCGGCGGCAATATCACCCGCGAACCTGGTCCGGTCAAGGGTGGCACATCCGTGATCGCTTTCATCACCGATCCTGATGGCTACAAGGTCGAGCTGATCCAGCGCGACTCATAAGCCTTGTTGGACCGGGTGCTCAACAGCACGCCAACACAGGGGTTTTCGATGAGTCAAACCAGCCTGCCACCCACAGCCAGCCACCGCAATGCGCAGGCCATGCTGGCCGAGACGCTGGCTGCTTGGGGAGGCCGTGAAGATCTATGGATTTTTGGCTACGCCTCGCTGATCTGGCGCCCTGACTTTGAATTCGATGAGCGCCGCCCTGCCCGGGTGCAGGGATGGCACCGCGCCTTGCGCATGTGGAGCCGCATCAATCGTGGCACACCCGAATGCCCGGGGCTGGTATTTGCACTTTTATCAGGCGGCAGCTGCCATGGCGTGGCTTTTCGTATCCGCCGACAACGGGTACGTGGCGTTCTGGAAGCGCTCTGGGAACGGGAAATGCCTACTGCGGTCTACGACCCACGCTGGCTGCGCTGCACCACACCGTCGGGCCAATTGACAGCCCTGGCGTTCACGCTCTCACGCCGAAGCCCCAGCTACACCGGCGAACTCAGCCAGCACCAGTACCTGCAGATCTTTGCTCGGGCCATCGGCCGTTATGGCTCGACGCATGAGTACGCCCACCAGACCTATGCCAGCCTGCGTGCGCACGGCATCCGCGACCGTCAACTTGAGCTGATTCTCGGACTGAAGCAGGCTCGCCTGCCCTGAACCCATGTGTTCAGGGCAGGCGAGCGGCGCAAGCTGAGCGCAGAGGCCTTGCAGCTTTATGCATGAAGGTTACGGCGATTCTCAGGCCAGGGTACAGCCCGCGGCGCTGGCCTGAGCCTGCGTGGTCGCATTTTTCACCTGAACGATCTCGGCCATGACGGACACGGCGATTTCGGCGGGTGTCTTGGCACCGATACGCAATCCGACCGGGCCATGCAAGCGCGCCAATTCTTCGGCACTTAGATCAAAATGCTCGGCCAACCGTTTCTTGCGCACTTCCTGGTTGCGCCGGGAACCAAGCGCTCCCACATAAAAAGCGGCAGACTTCAGCGCCTCCAGCAGCGCCATATCGTCCAGTTTGGGATCATGGGTCAGCGCCACGATGGCGGTATGGGCATCGGGCAGCATTTCGCGCACCACATCGTCGGGCATGCCCGCCACCCGGCGCACCCCCTCAATTCCCAGCGTTGCAGCATATTCCTCGCGCGGATCGCACACCAACACCTCAAAGTCGAGCTGGCCAGCCATGGAAGCCACTGCCTGCGACAGCTGACCAGCCCCTATCAGCAACAAGCGCCATTTGGGGCCGAAAACCGTGGTGAGCGTCTTGCCGTCATAAGCCATCTGCTGGCCACGGATGGCATCGGACAAGGCAACTTCACCAGTATCCAGACGCAGGGTGCGCGCTACCAGCTGGTGCTGGGCCGTGCGATCAAGCAGGTTTTCAATCCAGGCCATTTCCCGCAGAGGTTCCTGCACCAGGCGCAGTGTGCCACCGCAGGGCAACCCAAAACGCGCCGCCTCTTCCTTGGTGACGCCATAGGCAATCATCGATGGCAGCCCAGAAGCTTGCACACCTGCCGGAGCCTGAAACGAGGCCTTGGTGCGGGCGATCAGGTCGTCCTCCACACAGCCGCCCGATACTGATCCGCTGACCACCCCATCGTCTCGCATGGCCAATAAGGCTCCAGGCGGACGTGGCGCACTGCCCCAGGTTTCCACCACCGTCACCAGGGTGACGGCATGTCCAGCTCGTTTCCAGGCCAGCGCATCGGCCAGTACGCGTAAATCCAGGCTTTCCATCATCTTGCTTCCAAATTCCTATACTCGGAGTATGACCAAAATTTCAGACCTTCGCAAAAGCTATGAGCGCGCCGAACTGGGTGAGGACGCCTCGCATGCCAATCCCTTCCAACAGTTCGACCAATGGCTGCATGAGGCCATCCAGGCCGAAATCCCCGAACCCAACGCCATGACACTGGCTACCGTTGCGAGCAACTTGCGACCATCGACCCGGGTGGTACTGATCAAGGGCTACGACCAGCGGGGTCTGGTCTGGTACACCAATTATGAAAGCCGCAAGGGGCAGGAATTAGCCGGCAACCCCTATGCCGCGCTGCAATTTCATTGGGTGGAACTGGAGCGCGTGGTACGCATCGAGGGCCGGGTGGAAAAGGCCAGCGCAGAAGAAAGCGATGCCTACTACGCCAGTCGTCCGCTCGATTCCCGCATTGGCGCCTGGGCCAGCCCGCAAAGCCAGGTGGTCGACAACCGCGGCGTGTTGGTGGCCAATGCTGCGCGCTATGCCGCCCAATATCTGCTCAACCCGCCTCGGCCGCCGCACTGGGGGGGTTATCGCCTGGTGCCAGACCGCTGGGAGTTCTGGCAAGGACGCCGAAGCCGCTTGCACGACCGGCTGCGCTATACCCTGGATGGCGACAGCAGATGGGTGCGTGAGCGGCTGGCGCCTTGAAACCCGCGGAGCACTGCCTCATACGCCATATTTGCGGATAAGCGCAGGTCGGTCCATGGGTAAGCCTCCTGCTGGCCAGCTTATCGCCCTGCCCCCTGCGCTTATTGATTCAGATCAAGCAACAAACAAGCCTCAGAAACTCAGCTGCAGTCCAGCTCTCAGACTGCGTCCGGGTAGCGGCACCCTGCCTGGTGAAGTTTGGGTCAGGATCGAAGTGGCCGAATAGGCCAGGGTGTCGCTCAGATTGTCCAGTCTGGCGTACAGCAATAAATTGGAGCGACCAGCCTTGGCGCGACGGGTCAGGGCTGCATTCCACATGGAATAGCCACTGGTGGCGGTTTGCCCATCAGGCACACGGTCCTGAGCGGGTATTTGATCGATGCCCAGGCGCGCGCTCCAGGGACCCTGGGCCCAGTGCAAGGAGGCGCCAAGTCGCAAGGGGGCAATACGGGGCAAAGGCTGGCCAGAGTCGGTATTCTCGGCGCGCACGCTGTCAGCCCGCATCAGCAGGTCGATCGTGCGTCCACCATCAAGGAGACGCCACTTGCCATGCGCTTCAGCACCCATGAAACGGGCCCGAACAGGGCGATAGCTGTAGCTTGGTGGCGAGGTGCTGGAATCGCTTTGCTCCAGGGAAATAAAGTTGTCGAACTGATTCACGAAAGCCTGCACGCCTGCACTGTGGTGGCCATGCTTCCAGTTGGCGCCCAGATCCAGATTGGTCGAGCGCTCCTTGTCCAATCCGATATTGCCGATTTCAATCGCGTTGGTAGCCACATGCTCACCATTGGCGAACAATTCGTAGTCCCTGGGGGCGCGCTCACTGGCGGAAAGATTGGCGCTCAGTTGCCACTTTGGTTGAATCTTCCATAACACCCCCAAGGCGTAACTGGCTGGATTGAAGCGACGACTCGCAGGCGTGAAGGAGGCGCTGCCAGGGCTTCCCAAAGATTCAACCAGCACCGACTCCAGACGCACTCCGGCGGACACATGACCCCACCCAGTGCGGTACTCTTCGTGGACAAATGCAGCAGCCGAGCGGGTACGGCTGTAGGGCGCATAGACTTCGCTGCCATCGGCAAAAAATTCGCCCCCCTCCAGCTGCAAGCCCAGCACACCCTCCCATCGACCCATGCGGACATGACGAGCCTGCAATCGCAGCTCATCGTGATGGGTTCTGAACTGGGTGCTGGCAGATCCCGACTCGTACTCGGTATGTCGGTACTCATTGCGGGCATACTGAGCTTTCAAAGCCTGCCAAAAGCCCTGCAGGTCGCGCACCTCTCCTTCCAGGGAAAGCCGCTGTGACTGCATCCCGATCTGCACCTCATCCTGCGCAACGGTGCCATAACTCGATCCATAGCTCGACAGCGAGACGCCCAGATAGCCATGCTCATAAAACAATGAGCCTCCGAGCGCACCGCCCCATGCCATGCTGGCCGAATTGCACAGACGCCTTGCCGTGGTGGTGACGCCGCCACGGCTACAACTCAGAGCGATCGGCACAGCCACGTCCTGAGTATTGCGGGCCATGGTGTCAAGGTGAAGCGCATAGCGATCTGTTCCGGTCTCCAGCATCACCGCGCCAGCCTGCTCTCGATTGCCGCTGGCCAGGCTGGCATCGGCCCGAGCGCTCACACCGCCCTGTGCGTCAAACAGGGGCTCGCGTGGAATCCGGTTATCGATCAGGTTGACCACACCTCCTACGGCACTGCCGCCATATTGCAGGGTCGCTGGTCCGCGTAGTACTTCAATTCGCTCTATCGACAGAGGATCCTGGGTCATGGCATGGTCGAAGCTCAAGCCAGAGAGGTCAGAGCCGGCACTGCCGTTGCTGAGTATCCGGATACGGTCGCCATCGAGCCCGCGGATCACTGGGCGACTGGCGTTGGGACCAAAATAAGTGCTGCTGATGCCCGGTGTGCCGTCCAGCGTCTCACCCAAGGTGCTTTTGGCGCGCAAAAGCAATTCAACCCCGCTGGTTGCGCTGATTGGACTGGCCAGCTCGGTGGCGCCCAGCGGATTGGCAGTGACCGTGATGGTTTGCAGCGAGGCAGCGTTGCTGGCCGCAGGCGCTGATTGCGCCAACACTTCATTGCAGCCCATGACGAGCACGAGCAAGCCAAGAGCGGCCAAAGTATGGGCGCGCTGGAGTTGGCACGCGCAGATAGCAGATTGATTCTTCATGACTGAAACGCTGAGGATCGAAAACTGCGTAAATCCGCGACGCTTGCGCCACGGATCTACGAGACCAAGCAGAGTCAGCGAATCAGGGGTGGGCCACGCGCCTCAAAGTTTGTGAAATGGGTGGTGGCAAGTAGCGCCAGGGCAATCGACAGCGGGCTGATCGGGGGCAGAAGAGAAAAAGCCTGGTCACCCGCCAGCACAGAGGCATCCCCAGGCAGATTGAGGTCATAAAGCCTGCAATCGGCATCACTGACTTGCCCGTTGCGCAAATGATCCCAAAATCCCGCTGCAGCAAGCGTGATGGAATCTGGCGCCTGCGCCACCGATGGGGCGCCAGAGCCCAGGTGTAGCGAGCGGTGGGCCAAAGCCAGCGCCTGCGACACGAGCATTGCCAGCACCAGCCAGAGCAGCCATGCGGCACGCCAAGGACTGCGCGACGTCATAGATCGGTGGCGATGATCCAGCATGAAGTGAATTCTACGAGGAGCTCACTTACTGAGTTCAGCAAAATGCTTTTCGAACTTGGCCACTTTGGGCGCCACCACATAGGCGCAATAGCCCTGATGAGGGTTTCGGGCAAAGTAATTTTGATGGTAGTCCTCTGCAGGCCAGTAATTTTCCAGCGGCAGAATCTCCGTCACGATCGCATCGCGGTAAACGCCACTGGCGGCCAGCGCCTCGATGTAGGCACGCGCAAGCTGCGCCTGTTCAGGACTCTGGTGATAAATGCCGCTACGGTACTGCGATCCCACATCATTGCCCTGACGGTTGAGTGTTGTTGGGTCATGGATCGTGAAAAATATATCAAGCAATTGGCGCAAACTGATCTGCTGGGGATCAAAAGTCAGTTTGACCACCTCGGCATGACCCGTTCCTCCGGTGCACACCTGCTCGTAGCTCGGCTTGGAGACATTTCCATTGCAATAGCCGCTCTCAACCGACATCACGCCGCGTACCCCCAAGTACACAGCCTCAAGGCACCAGAAACAACCGCCTGCCAGAACGATCGATGTTGGGGATTGGCTCAAGGGATGGACTCCTCAGAATTGATGGACTGGCCTGCTAGAGATGAATGGAAGGCGAACAAGGTCTGTCAGTCCGCCCCATAGCGTTTACCCTGGCGCATGAGCTCTGGGGTGCCAATCAGCTGGTTCAGACTTTCAAAATCAAGCATACGCGACTTCCACCCGTCCGTGGTCTGATTTTCGCGCAGACTGGCGTAATACCCTTGCAAAGTATGAGCAACCGCCCGCACAGTGCCCCCCGGAAAAATAACAATGCGAAATCCGCGTTTTTGCAACTCGGCGACATTTTGAACCGGTGTCTTGCCCCCTTCCACCATATTGGCCAGCAAGGGAATACGCGCCCCGAATCTCTGGCAAGCGGCATCCATTTGCTCTGGGGTGCGCAAGGCCTCGATGAACAGTACATCCACACCGCATGCAAGATATTGCTCTGCCCTGTCAAACGAGGCCTCCATTCCTTCCACAGCCAGTGCGTCAGTACGCGCCATGATGAGGGTGCTTGGACTTCTGCGCGCGTCCAGGGCTGACTTGAGCTTGCCGACCATCTCGCCGACCGGTACCACTGACTTGCCATCCAGGTGGCCACAGCGCTTGGGAAAGGTCTGATCCTCCAGTTGGATCATGGCGGCGCCAGCACGCTCCAGGCCTTTGACCGTGCGCTGTACGTTCAAGGCATTGCCAAACCCGGTATCCGCATCGACGATCACCGGCAAATCCACCCGATCGGTGATGCGAGACAGGGTCTCCACCACTTCACTGTAGGTGGTCAGCCCAATATCAGAACGGCCCATCAAGGTATAGGCCAGCGAAGCGCCGGACAAATAGAGCGCCTCGAAGCCAGCTTGCTGAGCCACCAGGGCACTCAAGGCGTCATAGATACCTGGCGCCAGCACTGCCCTGGGTTCAGCCAGGCGCTGTTTGAGGTCTGTCTTGTTCATTGCTACTTCCCCAACTTGGCGGCGATAGTTTGTGCCGCGATAAAACCACCAGCCACGGCGCTGAGCAGGCCGTTGCCAGACAGATAGCCCCACACCGAATTTCCAGACACTCCGCGGGCTGCTCCACCCGCTGCAAGCAGATTGGCAAAAGGCCTGCCGTCTTCTTTCAGGACCCGGCAATGCGCATCTATGTCCAGACCACCTTGGGTATGAAATAGTGCCCCTGTGACCTTGATCGCGTAAAAGGGTGCTTGCAGCTTGCGGGTGAAGACCCGACCATAAGGTCCGACCCGGCCAGGCTCCAGACTATCGAGTGTTACTTGCAGCTG
>JAFMJA010000129.1 GCA_017853735.1 Burkholderiaceae bacterium
GGCACATCTGGCAGGATGGATTGACGCTTGTCGCCAATCACCGCCACCATGCGGATCTTGCCGGCCTTGTGGTTCTCGATGAAATCAGGCACCGAACCCACGCCTGCAGCGATCTGGTTGCCCAGCATGTCACCCATCATGGGTGCGCTGCCGCGGTAGGGCGCAGCCTGCAAGTCCAGGCCATTTTTCTGGCCAATCACCTGCACCAAAAATTCTGGCACCGAGGCGGGCGCAGGCACGCCCACTGTGCCCTTGCCCTTTCCATTGTTGCGTAGCCAAGCCAAGTATTCCTGGTAATTTTTGGCGGGTGTGCCTCCCGAGAGCGCCAGGCCGTTGACAAAGGTGGCAAAACCGGCCACTGGCGCAAAGTCCTGCGCCGGATTGAATCCGGGGTTCTTGAGCACCAGGGGGACGATGGAAATGGTGTGGTCATGTGACAGGAACAGCACCGAGCCATCTGCAGGCGCCGCCTTGAGTGCCTGCGCGGCGAGCTGACCGCCGGCGCCGGCCTTGTTTTCCACCACCACGTTGGTGCCAAGCTGATCCTTCAGCTTGTCAGCCAGCACCCGGGCGATCACATCACTACCGCCACCCGGCGGGAAGCCCACCATGAGTTTGATCGTATTGGTTTGCGCTTGCGCCACAGCACAGAGCGACATTGCAGCCACAAAACCCAGTGAACGAAGGACTGATGAATTCAACATAAAAACTCCTGCTAAAAAAAACGAGTTAGGGGTTTACCCCCCCCCTCGCTTTGGTGATTTCTCCGATTGGCAATCAAGCCCAAAATCGTCTTCATGTTTGGGAGCGCCCATGAAAGATCCCCATCAAAGTGACTCGGCAACCGATTCTCATCGTTCAGACCAAAGCGCAAACAGAGAGCCAAGGCAAAAAAGAAAGATTTTAGGCAAAGTGCTTGAGAATTTAGACATCATCGCTCCGCTAGTTCTGGTGGTCACTCTGATCATCCTGATGTACCAGAGAGGCGTTTCAGTCATTTTTTAGCCTGGTATCAGCCCAATGGCCAGAGGAATCAACAAGGCGGCCAGCACTGTCTGCAAGCCCAGGGCCAGCCCAGCGTAGGCGCCCGCGTCTGCGTTGACCTGCATGGCGCGTGCCGCACCCAAGCCATGCGAGACCGTGCCTAGAGCAAAGCCGCGCGCCACCCAGCCCGCTGGTGCAGTGGAGATGCGCAAAAAATCAAACAGGTACTTGCCCGCCAGCGCCCCGAAAATACCGGTCAGCACGGCAAACACCGCCGCCAGCGCCGGAATGCCGCCAATCTTCTCGGCCAGACCCATGGCCACTGGTGCTGTCACCGACTTGGTGGTCAGTGACAGCACCACCTCAGCGGGCAGCATGAACAAGGTGCCCAACAACCAGGCCGAACCGGCGGCAGCCGCGCCTCCCAAAATGGCCGCGACCAACAACGGTTGCCATCTTGCACGCAACTCGATCCGGCGTTGCCATAGCGGCCATGCCAGGGCCACCACCGCCGGGCCGAGTAGAAAGTGGATGAATTGCGCGCCGGAAAAGTAGGTCGGATAAGACACGCCGGTAATCATCAGACAGGAAGCGATGGTCACCACTGTCCACAGCACCGGGTTGGCCCAGGGCGCCTGGTGAAAATGGGTGTAGACCGCATGGGCCAGCACATAGCCGGCCAAGGTGGCAGTCAGGCCAAACAGCGGGGTGCTGGAAAGATAGACCCAGAGTTCAACAAAATTAGGCATAGGCTTACTGCGGGGGCTGGCGCGGCATCAGCGCGCGCAGCACCAAGGCGGTGACGGCCAAACCTATCAGGGTGGAGAGCACCACCACCACGAGCATGCGTCCGCCAAATTCGCTCAACAGACTCAGGTGGGTCATGACACCCACCCCGACTGGGACAAAGAGAAGCGAGAGATGCGCCAGCAAGAATTCGGCACAGGCGGCCACCGGCGTGCGCACCCACTCCAAATTGAGCGCGAGCAGCAACAAGACCATGCCCACCACCGGCCCCGGGAACGGCAGCTGCAAGGCGTGGGCGAGCAACTCGCCCCCCGATTGCAAGACCAGCAGCCAGGCAAATCCGCGCAGGGCGTTCATGCGCTCAGCCGCTCAAAAGCGCGGCAGATCGGGATGGGAAATCTTGCCCCCACGCACCAGCATCTTGCCGTATTCGGCACAGCGGTTGTGGGTGGGGATCACCTTGCCCGGGTTGAGCAGGCCCTTGGGATCAAACGCACGCTTGACCCCCAGCATCTGCTCGTTTTCCTCGCGGCTGAACTGCACACACATGGAGTTGAGTTTTTCCACCCCCACCCCGTGCTCGCCGGTGACCGTGCCGCCCATGGCCACACTGGTCTCCAGGATGTCGGCGCCAAACAGCTCGCAGCGGTGCAGCTGGTCGGGATCATTGGCATCAAACAGGATGAGCGGGTGCAAGTTGCCATCGCCGGCATGAAACACATTGAGGCAACTCAGACCGTATTTTTTTTCCATCTCCTGGATGGCGTGCAGGATGTCGGCCAGGCGCTTGCGCGGGATGGTGGAATCCATGCACATATAGTCGGGCGCCATGCGGCCACTGGCCGGAAAGGCGTTCTTGCGACCGCTCCAGTAGCGCAAGCGTTCGGCCTCATCGCGACTGACGGTAATGGCAGTCGCGCCAGCAGCGCGCAGCACCTCGCTCATGCGGGCAATCTCTTCCTCCACCTCTTCCTGGGTGCCGTCGCTCTCGCACAGCAGGATAGCGGCCGCATTCAGGTCGTAGCCGGCATGAACAAAGTCTTCCACCGCCGCAGTCATGGGCTTGTCCATCATCTCCAGCCCGGCCGGGATGATGCCAGCGGCAATCACTGCCGCCACCGCATCACCGGCCTGACGCACATCGTCAAAGCTGGCCATGATGCAGCGCGCCAGCCGCGGCTTGGGCACCAGCCGCACCGTGACTTCCAGGGTCACGGCCAGCATGCCCTCGGAACCAATATAGACGCTGAGCAAGTCGTAGCCCGGCACATCCAGTGCGTCTGATCCCAGTTCGATGGGTTCGCCCGCCACGGTGAAGCCGCGCACCTTGAGCACGTTGTGCACAGTGAGTCCGTATTTGAGGCAGTGCACCCCCCCGGAGTTTTCCGCCACATTGCCACCGATGGTGCAGGCGATCTGGCTGGAGGGGTCGGGGGCGTAATACAGGTTGTAGGGCGCGGCCGCCTCGCTGATCGCCAGGTTGCGCACACCGGCCTGGACCACCGCGGTGCGGCTGCGCGGATCAATCTGCAAAATCTGGTTGAACTTGGCCAGGCTCAGGGTAAGGCCGTCGGCCAGGGGCATGGCACCCCCCGACAAGCCAGTGCCCGCGCCCCGCGCCACCACCGGCACTCCCAAGTCATGGCAGGTTTTCAGGATGGCTTGCACCTGGGCCTCGGTTTCGGGCAGGGCGACTGCCAGGGGGCGCTGGCGGTAAGCGGTCAGGCCATCACATTCATAGGGGGTGACATCTTCGCTGTGCCAGAGCAGCGCATGTTCGGGCAGCACTGCCTGCAGGGCCTGCACCAGCTGGGCCTGGCGCTGGGCACGCGCCAGCGCGCCAAGGCCAGAGGAGGAATCCGGGGCATTCATGGTCTCATTCTAGCCCTCGCTCCCTATAATTCAGTCCTCTTCGTATCCGGGCGGTAGCTTCCGTGTTTGATCGTCTTGCCGTGCTGCCGCAGTATCTGCTGCCGAAAAAAGCCCTCACCGTCTTTGCCGGCTGGGTGGCGGGTGGGCGCTGGGGCTGGATCACCACCGCCATCATCCGCCGCTTCATCCGCCGCTATCAGGTGAACATGGCCGAGGCCGCCGAGCCGGATGCCGCCAGCTACGCGAGTTTCAACGAGTTTTTCACCCGTGCGCTCAAAAACGAGGCCCGCCCCTTGGCCCCGGCGCGCTTTATCTGCCCGGTGGACGGGGCGATCAGCCAGTTTGGCGCCATCGCGCAGGACCAGATCTTCCAGGCCAAGGGGCATTCCTACAGCACAAGCGCCCTGCTCGCAGGCCAGGACAACCTGGCCCAGACTTTTCAAGATGGGCACTTTGCCACGCTCTATCTGGCGCCCAAGGACTACCACCGGGTTCATATGCCCTGCGCGGGCAGCCTCAAGCGCATGATCCATGTGCCGGGTGAGCTGTTTTCGGTCAACCCGGTCACTGCCCGCGGGGTGCCCGGCCTGTTTGCCCGCAATGAGCGGGTGGTCTGCCTGTTTGACACCGACCATGGCCCCATGGCCCTGGTGCTGGTGGGCGCCACGATTGTGGGCAGCATGGCCACCGTCTGGCATGGGGTGGTCAACCCGCCGCGCCCTGGAACCGTGCGTGAATGGACCTATGCGCCCGGCGAGGTGCGCCTAAGCCAGGGCGAAGAAATGGGGCGCTTTTTGCTGGGCTCCACCGTGGTGCTACTGTGGCCAAAAACCACACTGGAATTCGACCCGGATTGGGCGCCCTCACGCGCAGTCCGAGTTGGTGAGAAAATGGCAACTTGAACGAAATAAACGGAGTTTTCCATGCCTGGCTTGCTTTCAAACATTGATCCCGATGGGCTGCTTGAGTTCTCGGTGGTTTATACCGACCGCGCGCTCAACCATATGTCCAAGCGCTTCCAAAACGTCATGCGGGACATCTCCAGCATCCTGAAAGAGGTGTACCACGCCAAATCCACCGCGCTGGTGCCCGGCAGCGGCACCTTTGGCATGGAGTCGGTGGCGCGCCAGTTTGCGACTGGCAAGAAGGTGATGGTGCTGCGCAATGGCTGGTTCAGCTACCGCTGGACCCAGATTTTTGACATGGGCAGCATTCCCTCCGAAAGCATTGTGATGAAGGCGCGCCGTGTCGGCACCAGCGCTCAGGCGCCCTGGATTCCCTGCCCGGTGGATGAGGTGGTGGCCGCCATCAAGGCGCAAAAGCCCGCTGTGGTGTTTGCCCCCCACGTGGAAACATCTGCCGGCATCATCCTGCCCGACGATTACATCCGCAAAGTAACCGAGGCCGTGCATGAGGTGGGTGGCCTGTTTGTGCTGGACTGCATTGCTTCTGGGTGTATGTGGGTGGACATGGAAGCCACCGGCGTGGACGTCCTGATCAGCGCACCGCAAAAAGGCTGGAGCGGCTCGCCCGCCTGCGCCATGGTGATGCTCAATGCGCGCGCGCGCCAGGCGATCGAGAACACCACCAGCACCAGCTTTGCCACCGATCTGAAGAAATGGCTGCAGATCATGGAAGCCTATGAAAACGGTGGTCATGCCTACCACTCCACCATGCCCACCGATGCGCTGGCCCGCCTGGACGAAGTGATGCGCGAGACCAAGGAGTACGGCTTTGAGAAAGTGCGCCAAGAGCAAATTGAACTGGGCAGCAAGGTGCGCGCCCTGCTCGAGCGGCGTGGCATTGTCAGTGTGGCCGCGGAAGGCTTCAAAGCCCCTGGTGTGGTGGTGAGCTACACCAGTGACCCGGAAATTCAAAGCAGCAAGAAGTTCCTGGCCCAGGGCCTGCAGACGGCTGCTGGTGTGCCGCTAATGTGCGATGAGCCTGCCAACTTCAGCACTTTCCGTATTGGTTTGTTTGGCCTGGAAAAACTGCACAACGTGGACCGCAGCGTGGGCCATATGGCCGAGGCGCTGGACCGGCTTGGCTTCAAGGAGCCGGTGGCCAAAGCCGCTTGATGTGGCCCCCCCGCTGTGCGGGGGCCTGCCTGCAAGCACCCGCGCCGCGTGACGGCGCGTTTTTTCGTCTGATCTGACAAGGAGCAAGCATGCGAGTAGGTATAGCCGGAACCGGCAAGATGGGCAGCGCGATAGGCCTGCGACTGCATTCACTGGGCCATCAGGTGACGGTCTGGAACCGCACCCGCGCCAAGGCGCAGCCCATGCTCGACGCCGGACTGGCCTGGGCTGACACACCCAAGGCGCTGGCTGCAACTTGCGACCTGGTGATCACCCTGCTGACCAACGAGCAGGCGCTGGACGATGTCTATTTTTCGGCTGAAGGCTTGCTGGCTGCACCAGCCAAGGGCAAGTTGTTCCTGGAAATGAGCACGGTCAGCCCGGCCAAGCAGGAGGCCATGGGCGCGCGCGCCACTGCGCTGGGTGCGGCTTACCTGGAATGCCCGGTGGGCGGCAGTGTGGGCCCAGCCAAGGAGGGCAAGCTGATGGCCTTTGTTGGCGGCGCGGCAGCTGATCTGGAGCGCGCCCGCCCGCTGCTGGAGCAGATGTGCAAGCGCATCGAGCATGTGGGCGCCCATGGCGCCGGTGCCATGATGAAACTGGCGGTCAACCTGCCCTTGATGGTGTATTGGCAGACCCTGGGTGAGGCTCTCTCGATGGTGGCGCCACTGGGGCTGGATCCCAAACGGGTGGTGGATATCCTGACCGAATCCTCCGGCGGCCCCAATATGCTCAAGGTGCGGGGCGGCCAGATCGGTCAGGCCCTGGCGGGTGAACAGACTGGCGTGATCTCGGTGGACATTGCCACCATGCGTAAAGACATGCGCACCATGTTGGCCCAGGGCCAGGCGAACAAGCGCCAGTTGCCCTTGACCGAAATGGCACTGAAAAACTTCGATGCGGCAGCGGCCAGCGGCCTGGATGCAGCAGACTGCACCCAATTGCCGGTGTGGTGGCTGGCAAAAGGCGGTCGCGCCTGAAGCCAGGGGCAAGGCCGCTAATCGATCTTCATGCCCTGGATGATCGGGCGAAACTGATTCATCTGGCGCTTGAGCATGGCTTCCTGCTCAGCCGGCGAGGAGCCCACCGGCTCGGCCCCCAGCTCGGCCAAACGTTTGGCCACCTCGGGGTGACGCACCGCTGAAGCCACCTCGCGTTGCAGCCGGTCGATCACCTCGCGCGGCGTCTTGGCTGGTGCAAACAAGCCATTCCAGCCTTCCAGCTCGAGATCGGGGTAGCCCAGTTCACGCACGGTGGCCACATCTGGCAGGCCGGCAATGCGCTTGGAGGCCGTCGTGGCCAAGGCCTTTAAGCTGCCGGCACGAATCTCTGCCAGGGAGGACGACAGCTGGTCACCGCCAAACTGAATGCGCCCGGCGAGCAATTCCTGCTTGAGGGGTGCAGCGCCCTTGAAAGGCACATGCTGCATGTCCACCTTGGCATCGCGCTTGAACGATTCACCCAGCACATGGACCGCGGAGCCCGGGCCGGTGGAACCATAGTTGTATTGCAGTTTAGGGTTGGCTCTCAACAATGCCGCCAACTCCTTCAAATCCTTGGCCGGCACACTGGGGTTGGCAGTCAGCACAAAGGGCACATAGACCGCGATCGAGACCCCTGCAAAATCAGTTTCGGCGTTGAAAGGCGAGCGGTTGGCCAAAGTCTGCGCGACTGAAGACAAGGGAAAGGTGATGTTGTGCATCAATAAGGTGTAGCCGTCTGGTGCGGCCTTAGCCACCAGGTCGGCACCAATCGCGCCACCCGCACCGCCGCGGTTGTCCACCAGGACTGGCTGGCCCATGGACTCGCTCATGCGCTGGCCCACAATGCGCGCCACGATATCGGTGGTGCCGCCTGCCGGGAAAGGCACGATGATCTTGATCGGCTTGGAGGGAAAAGCCTGGGCCATGGCCTGCTGGACCAAGCCCAGTGCCAGCAACGTGGAAATCACTACGCCCGTAGTCAGCTTGAGAATTCTTCTGCAGATCTTCATTGCCTGTCCTTGATTCTGGATGGGTAAGTTAAGAACGGTAGGGAAACCGCCTTGC
>JAFMJA010000130.1 GCA_017853735.1 Burkholderiaceae bacterium
AAGCTCAGGAGCGTCACATCATGTCCACCATGCTGATTCTTTTCGGCGCCGTGCTCCTGCTGGTGCTGATCAACGTGCCGATCGCTGTGTCACTGGGCATCGTGGCGGTCGTTGCCATGCTGTCTAGCCACGGGCTCGATTCCCTACCCAATATGGCCCTGGTGATTTACAACGGGGCCACCAACTTCCCGCTGCTGGCGATTCCCCTGTTCATTCTGGCTGGGGCGATCATGAATGCCTCGGGTATCTCGCAGCGTCTCATCGCCTTTGCCTCGGCCATCTTTGGCTGGGTGCGTGGCGGCTTGGCCCATGTCTCGATTGGCGCTTCACTATTTTTCGCCGAGATCTCGGGCTCTGCGGTGGCCGATGTGGCCGCCCTGGGCTCGATCCTGATCCCGGGCATGAAGAAAAAGGGCTATCCCGGCCCCTACGCCGCCGCCGCCATGTCCTCCGCTGCCACGCTGGCAGTCATCATTCCGCCGTCGATTCCCATGATTCTTTATGCGGTGATGGCGGAGACCTCGGTGGTGCAGCTGTTTGTGGCCGGGGTGGTGCCGGGCTTGATTGGCGCCTTTGGTTTGATGGCCATGGCCAGCTTTCTGGCGCGGCGCTACAACCTGCCGCGCGATGAGCGTTTCTCGGCCAAACGCATCCTGACAACCGGTCGTGAAGCACTGTGGGCCTTTGCCCTGCCGATCATCATTCTGGGGGGCATTTTTGGTGGCATTGTCACCGCCACGGAGGGTGCAGCATTGGCAGTCGTGGCCGCCCTGTTTGTCGGCCTGGTGATTTATCGTGAGCTGGATCTCAAGCACCTGCGTGCCGCCATCATGGAGGGGGGGTCGCAGACCGCGGTGGTGATGCTACTGGTGGCCACCAGTGCCTTGCTGGGCACTTACCTGACCGAGGTGCAGGCACCGCAGGCCCTGGCCAAGGCGGTGGGCGATTTCACTTCCAACAAATGGGTGGTGCTGGCCTTGCTCAATGTGCTGTTCCTGTTTTTGGGCATGTTCCTGCATTCGGCTGCTGCGATCATCCTGGTGATCCCGATTGTCATGCCCTTGGTACGCGCAGTGGGTATCGACCCGGTGCACTTTGGCCTGATTGTCACCATCAACCTGGGCATTGGTCAGCAGACCCCGCCAGTGGCCAGCGTGCTGATGGTGGCCAGCTCGATTGCCAAGGCCTCGGTATGGGAGGTCTCACGGGTCAACATCTGGTTCATCGGGGTCCTGCTCGCCGTGTTGATGCTGGTGACCTATGTGCCAGTGACTGGGCTGGGACTGGTCAATTACTTCTACCGCTGAAAGAGCACCATGAGTGAGGGGCAAGTGAGCTTGCGCATTGAGGCTGGCGTGGCCTCGGTGCTGTTTGATCGGCCCCAGGCGCGCAACGCGATGACCTGGGCCATGTATGAGCAGCTGATGGCAATTTGTCGCCAGCTGAAGGACGAATCATCCGTGCGGGTGGTCACCTTTCGAGGCGCGGGTGGTGAGGCCTTTGTGGCGGGCACTGACATTGAACAGTTTCGTGGTTTTGATGGCGCGCAGGGCGTGGCCTATGAGCGTCAGATTGATGTCTGTATGGAGCTGCTGGGCACCTTGCCGATGCCCACTGTGGCGGTGGTCGAGGGCTGGTGTGTGGGCGGCGGGCTGGCCATTGCCACTGGCTGTGACTTCCGTTTGGCCACCCCCGCTTCAAAATTTGGCGTGCCGATTGCCAAAACCCTGGGCAATTGCCTGTCGGCTGCCAACCTGGCGCGTTTGACCGCGGCCTGGAGCCAGCAGCGCGTCAAGCGCATGCTGCTGCTGGCCGAGTTCATCGGAGCAGAGGAGGCGCTGGCCTGCGGCTATCTGCACGAACTGGCCGCGCCGCCCGAGCTGGATGCTGCTGTGCAGCGATTGACGACCATGCTCGCGGGCGGCGCTCCAGTGACGCAGCAGGTGAGCAAGGAAGGCCTTCGCCGCCTGCTGGTGCATGAGTTACCGCAAGACGAAGACCTGATCCGTCGGACCTACGGCAGCGCTGATTTTCGCGAGGGTGTGACCGCCTTTGTCGAAAAACGCAAGCCGGTCTGGAAGGGACAATGAAAGAACAGGGCCAAGCCAGCCAGAAGCCCGGGCCATTGGCCGGCATGCGGGTGCTGGAGCTGACTCAGATCATGTCGGGCCCCACCTGTGGCCAGATGCTGGCCGATATGGGCGCCGATGTGATCAAAGTGGAAAAGCTGCCCGGCGGCGATGATGCCCGCGGCTACCGTGACCCCCAGGTCAACGGGGTATCTGGGCCGTTCATGATGATGAACCGCAACAAGCGCGGTATCGCGGTCAATCTGAAGCACGAACAAGGCAAGCATGTGCTGCTGCGCATGGTCAAAGAAGCCGATGTGCTGGTGGAGAATTTTCGTGGCGGCACCCTGGACAAGCTGGGCCTGGGCTACGAGGTGGTGTCAGCCATCAACCCCGGCTTGATCTATTGCTCCATCTCCGGTTATGGGCGCAACGGCCCCTATGCCAACAAAGGTGGCTTTGATCTGATTGCCCAGGGCTTTGCCGGGCTGATGTCGATCACCGGTGAGCCCGGTGGTGCACCCGCCAAAAACGGCAATGCGGTGTCGGACATGAACGCCGGCATCCTGGGGGCGTTGGGCATTGTGGCGGCCTATGTGCACAAGCTCAAAACCGGGCAGGGACAGATCGTGGACACCTCGCTTTCCGATGCCGCTCTGCAGCAGCTTTACTGGCACGCAGCCATTTTCTTTGCCACTGGCCAATCCAGCGGACCCACCGGATCGGCTCACATCCTGACTGCGCCTTACCAGGCCTTTGAGGCCAGCGACGGCTGGATCAATATCGGTGGCGCCAATCAGGCCAATTGGGAGCGTATCGCCGATGTGATGGGCCACCCGCAGTGGCGCGAAGACCCGCGCTTCAAGACCAACAGCGACCGCATGGCGCACCGTGAGGAACTGGTCGAACTGATGAACGCCGTGTTGCGCACCCGCACGCGTGACGAGTGGCAGGCCGCCTTCGACAACGCCGGCGTGCCTGCCGGCCCGGTGCATACCGTGGGCGAGGCGCTCAGCCATCCCCAGACCCTGGCGCGCGGCATGGTGGTGGAACTGGAGCACCCCCAGGCCGGGCCGACCCGGGCTCTGGGTTGCCCGATCCATTTTTCGGCCACCCCGGCCCACATCAGCCGGCCCGCTCCCATGCTGGGTCAGCACACCCGTGAACTCCTGCACCAGCACGGCTACAGCCATGCCGAGATCGATGCCCTGATTGCCCAGGGTGTGGTGCAAGACAGCCCGCCCGTCTGAGGGCAAGCTGCTTGTCAGCGGACCCAGGGCCTGCCGCGTTAGGCAGGCTTCTGCTGGATGCCGATCGCACTGAATTCATCCAAAAACAGCCGGCCTGGCGAGGGCTCCTCCCGTACCCGCATCGGTGTAATCCCCAAGAGCCAATGGCGTGGCGCCAAGATATATTGGACAAATATTTTTTCAAGCCATGCGTCTGGAAACCTTTAGCCTCATGCAGCCTCCTGCCTTGAACAAGGCCAGTCAGGGGATTGTGTTGTTGGGCCTGCAGCCAATGACGACAGCTGCCCTGCGTGATCTTGTCTTGTCACGCTTGGGCGCTTCTTCACTGGCCGCGCATGTGCAGGCTGAATCGGGCCATGACAGTCGTGGGCCCTGGGCCAGGCTCTGGCTGAAACCAGACAGTGTTCTGGCCTGGGCGCCAGGTCATAACACCCTGGAGCTGAGCACTCAGCTGAAACTGGATACCGTGGGCAGGAGGCAGGATCTGCAACTGGAGATCATGGTGGCCATGCTGATGGGGCCAGTTGCCTTTGAGTTTCCCAGCCTGGACGAGCTGGAGTCGGCGATTCGCATTCGCCTGAACATTGTCCAGGCCGCTCGCAAGACCACCCTGGATTTCCAGACCGAGGAAGCGGAGCGACCCGAAGACTGCTGGGCCTATGACGAAGTCCGCGGGTTTTATCTGTTGCCCGGCGTGTCGCTGATAGATGCCCTGGTCAAAGCAACCCAGCCCGAAGTGTCAGGCCGGCTTTATTCTTTTTCCTGTTACCGGGCCACGGAATACGTCACAGCCTTGGGCATAGCTCAGGAGTTGGCCAGCTGCAACCCAGCCATGTACCAGCATTTGCAGTCGCTCTGGCGGCAACGCGCCATCATGTCGCAGGAATTTCACGATGTTTTTCTGCGCGAGCAAGGCAGCATGGAGCAACCTCTGCCGCCCCTGTTTTACGTTCCAGGCGACCGGATCTGGTTTCGCAACCCGGATGAGGCTTCCGCCGATGCCACCGGCTTTGAGGGCTCCTGGGTGATGTATTTGGGTGGTGGACTGTTCACCAACTTTTGGGAGCAGCGCAAGCAGTACACCCTGATCGAAAAATGTGTCGAGGTCTTCCACTGGCGGCACGGTCTGTACCAGGATGCCAAGGGGGAAGCCTGTATCGACGAAGAACGTATCAAGCCGATGATCGCGGCTACCCTTGCCCAGCCGCAGGAGTTGTCCCGCATCATGGCGCTGATGACCCGCTACCGTGAGCCCCGTGGTGTCTATACCGATGCGGGAGGGTGCGTTGATGCCACGCGTGAGTTTGCCCGCTGGGTCAGGCCAGGCACTTCGGACATGTTGCTACCGCAGGCCTAGGATTTCCTGCCACGCCAGCCGGTGCTTGTGAGTTGGCTTGCTTTTCGTGAAAAGGGTATTCAACGCCGGGAAATGCGTTAGATTCCAGCTTGTCTTTTTTTCAGAATTTCATGATGCTTTCTCACAATTTTTCTGTTTCCCGGCGCGACAGTCTGAAGCGACTTGGCGCTGCAGGCTTGGGGGTGCTGGGTGCTTCAGCAGGTGCGCAGGATACCTGGCCCAACAAGCCGATTCGCTGGATCGTGCCCTTTGCCCCGGGCGGGACTTCCAGCATCGTGGCGCGCACGGTGGCCGCCGAGCTCACCAAACAAATGGGTGTGTCGTTTGTCATCGACAACAAAGGTGGTGGCGGTGGCGTGCCAGCCATGCAGGAACTGCTGCGCGCTCCGGCTGATGGCTACACCATCATCATGAGCCATATCGGGCTGATGGCGGTCAACCCGCTGATCTATCCGGACAGTGGCTATGACGTCAACAAGGATTTCGTGCCCGTCACCCTCTTGTCGCGCGTGCCCAGCCTGTTCGTGGTGAACAAGGACGTGCCAGTCACTGACCTCAAATCATTCATTGCCTACGCCAGAGCCCGACCCGGCCGGCTCAACTACGCTTCGGCAGGCAACGCCTCTGCCGGACACCTGGCGATAGAGGCGCTCAAGCTCAAGACGGGCATGTTCATCACTCACATTCCCTACCGAGGTACCGGCCCAGCCCTGACCGATGTACTGGCTGGACGGATCGAATTCTTTTCGGCGGGCACCCCTGCGC
This sequence comes from Burkholderiaceae bacterium, assembly GCA_017853735.1. Classification (GTDB taxonomy): domain Bacteria; phylum Pseudomonadota; class Gammaproteobacteria; order Burkholderiales; family Burkholderiaceae_C; genus Hylemonella. Next base: position 5,442 of record JAFMJA010000130.1, read on the forward strand.
TATTACCCCATATCAAGAGCGGCATGCTGCGATGTCTTGCTGTGGGCACACCCACGCGCATACCGGTGCTACCCGATGTGCCCACCGTGGCCGAGAGTGGCTATCCGGGTTTTGAAACAGTGCAGTGGTATGGCATGACCGCGCGCGCAGGAACCCCCACTGCCATCATCAACCGCCTGCAACAGGAATGCGCCAAGGCCATGCGTGCGCCCGAGGTGATTGCCAAGTACGAGGCTGAAAGCGCCTTGCCCGGCGGCGGGCCACCGGCAGAATATGGCGCCTTCATTGCGCGTGAACAGGAACGCTGGAAAGAAGTCGTGATCAAAGGCCAGGTTAAGCCTGGTTAAAGGCATGTCGCTCGATGGTTCGGCCGGCGGGCTGGCAGCTGCTGGCCAGTCCGGGCTGACAAGTCTGGCTGCGCGCCAGGCGCACCTGGATGCACTCAAGCTGGTCGGCTCGCAGCTGATCATGCTGCATCATTTTTCAGCCTATGGCCCTATATCAGACGCGCTGGCGGAGTTTGCTCCCGCCCTCATCCGTTGGTTGTACGACTATGCGCGGATGGCGGTACAAATCTTTTTGGTGATTGGCGGCTTTTTGTCAGTGCAAGTGCTCACGACCGCTGCCCGGTGGGATGCCAGGGGCGTGCTGCATGCCATTGGGCGGCGCTACCTGCGTCTGGTTTTACCCTTTCTGGCCGCCGTGTTGTTCGCAGTGGCATGTGCATCTCTGACGCGCAACGTGCTGAGCGCCGAGTTTGTTCCAGCTGCGGCGACCACCACTCAGGTGCTGGCCCATGCCCTGTTGTTGCACGGGATCCTGGGTCAGGCCTCTCTTTCAGCCGGTGTTTGGTATGTGGCGATCGACTTTCAGCTCTTTGCCCTGCTGGCGCTGCTGCTTTGGATCGGCCAACGCTCAGGCCGGCCTTGGCTGGCGCCCGCCTTGGTGCTAGGCCTGGTGGCAGCTTCACTGTTCGGTTTCAACCGCGATGAGGCCTGGGATAACTGGGCACCCTATTTTTTTGGGGCCTATGGACTGGGTGTGCTTGTGTACTGGATCCGGCAGACAAGCCGGCCCTGGAGCATGCTGGTGCTGTTGGCCGGGCTGGTCTTGTTGACGCTGTTGGTGGACTTCCGCACCCGGATCGCCTTGGCTCTGGCTGTGGCCTTGTTGCTTGCCATGGCGCCCATGGGGCGGCCGGCAAGCCAAGGCCTGCCGGCTTGGCTGGTCAGAGCCACCCAGACCCTGGGGCGTTCATCCTACGCGGTGTTTTTGCTGCACTTTCCGGTGCTGATGCTGGTCAGCGCGCTCTATATGAGCCTGGGGTGGTCCGGCCCCGGGCCCGCGATGACAGGGCTGGCCCTAAGCTGGACGGCCAGCATCTTGCTGGGTCTGGCCTTTGAGCGCTGGGTGGAAAGACTGCTGACGCGACTGCGTCTGGCCTGAGACAAGGCCGCAACCCGCAAGCCGGCGGCAACACTTTTCAGACCTTGGTCTGCACCCAGCCTGTCACGCTGGCCAATGCTGCGCTGAGTTTGCTGACGTCGGTACCTCCGGCCATGGCCATGTCGGGCTTGCCACCACCCTTGCCACCCACTTGCTGGGCCACGAAGTTGACCAGCTCGCCGGCTTTGACTTTGGCGGTGGTGTCAGCCGTCACGCCAGCGGCCAGTTGAACCTTGTCGCCATCGACCGTAGCCAGCACAATGGCTGCGGTTTTGAGCTTGTCCTTCAGCTTATCCATGGTGTCGCGCAAGGTCTTGGCGTCCGCACCCTCCAGGCGTGCCGCCAGCACCTTGATGCCCTGGACATCTACTGCCAGTGACAGCAGGTCATCGCCCTGGCTGGAGGCAAGCTTGCCCTTGAGCGCGGCAATCTCTTTTTCCAGTCCTTTGACCTGCTCCAGCACCTGGGCCAGGCGGACCTGCAGATCGGATGCGGGCGCCTTGAGCGTGCTGGCCGCCTGGTGGACGGTATTTTCCAACTGCTGCAAATAGGCCAACGCATTGGCGCCCGTGACCGCTTCGATGCGGCGCACACCAGCAGCCACACCGCCTTCGGCCACCACCTTGAACAGGCCAATGTCACCCGTGCGTTGCACATGGGTGCCGCCGCACAGCTCTCGGCTGCTGCCGATATCGAGCACCCGCACGGTGTCGCCATATTTTTCGCCAAACAGCATCATTGCACCGGTTTGCTGCGCCGCCTCGATGTCCATCACCCGTGCCTGGGTGGCGCTGTTGG
>JAFMJA010000131.1 GCA_017853735.1 Burkholderiaceae bacterium
GCCAGCACCACCAGAATTTGATGCAGCACAGCCACGGCCGACAGAGCGGCCAGGGTATGGCGCACCATCGGCTGGCCCACCAGTTCCTGGTACTGCTTGGGCAAGGGACTACCCGCACGTGCACCACTGCCGGCACAGGGCACCAGAGCCCAGAACCTGGGACCAGAAGTCGTATTCATCGCGCACATGGATGGGAGCCATTCTAGAGGGACGAGCGTCCACTAAAATCTGTGCCTGCACCCCCCGTTTTTCCAACGGGGGGTGTTTGCCATTTCTACTTCTGATGGACCTGCCCAAACTACAAACTGGCAAGCGCTTTGCCTTGCAACGTCCCCCCGGGTCAGCCGACGCCATGCTGCTGGCTGCGTTCGCCACCCAGCTGCGGGGCCAGCACCGTGCCATGGCCGTGGTCTGTGCCGATGCCACCGACGCCCAGCGCCTGATGGACGAAATCGCCTTTTTTGCACCAGAACTGCGCTGCTGCCTTTTCCCAGATTGGGAAACCCTGCCCTATGACACTTTCTCACCCCACCAGGACCTGATCAGCGAAAGGCTGGCCACACTTTGGCGCCTGTTGCCGCATGGCCAACGCCAGCCAGCTGAGCAGGTGGATGTGGTCCTGCTGCCTGCCACCACCGCCTTGTATCGGCTGGCACCGCCCAGCTTTCTGGCGGCATACACCTTTGAGTTCAAGGTCGGCCAAAAACTTGATGAGAGCCAACTGAAATCTCAGCTGACCCTGGCCGGCTACAGCCATGTCAACCAGGTGGTCAGCCCAGGTGAGTACGCGGTGCGCGGCGGCCTGATCGACCTGTTTCCCATGGGCTCGGCAGTGCCTTTTCGGGTCGATTTGTTTGATGACGAGGTCGATTCCATCCGCACCTTTGACCCCGACAGCCAGCGCAGCCTCTACCCGGTGCCAGAGGTCCGCCTGCTGCCGGGTCGTGAATTTCCGATCGATGAAGACGCCCGCAAGCTGTTTCGCCAGCGCTGGCGCGAGCTGCTGGAAGGCGACCCCACCCGCAGCCGGATTTATAAGGACATAGGCAACGGTGTGGCCACCGCCGGCATCGAATACTACCTACCGCTTTTTTTCGAGCAAACCGCCACAGTCTTTGATTACCTGGGCGACGGGGCCACGCTGATCCTGCACGGCGAACTCGAGGGTGCGTTTCAGCGCTTTGCGCAGGATACCCGCGAGCGTTATCGCCTGGTGCAAGGCGACCCGGAGCGGCCCGCCCTGCCTGTGGAATCACTGTTTTTGTCCAGCGAACAGTTTTATGCGCTGGCCAATCAGCATGCGCAACTGGCCTTGCGACCGTTCGACCAGAACCTGGCAGACCACAGTGCCTGGCAGACCGTGGCCCAGCCGCTAGAGGTGTTGACTGTGGAACGCGGGGCCGATGAACCGCTGGCACGACTGAAAGAGCACCTGCGCAAGACCTCCCATCGCGTGCTCCTCTTGGCCGAAAGCGAAGGCCGACGAGAGAGCCTGCTGGACTTTTTACGCGCCAGTGGCCTGAACCCGCCCACCTTTGATTCGTTGGCGCAATTTCAGGCCAGCGCAGAAGCACTGGGCATGGCCACAGCCGCCCTGAATACCGGCTTTGCCTGGCTAGACCAGGGGCTGGATCTGGTCACCGAGACCGAGCTGTTTGCCGCCAACCCGAGCACGCGTCGGCGCAAGAAGCAGGAACAGGTCAGCGATGTCGAAGCCCTGATCAAGGACCTATCCGAACTCAATGTCGGCGACCCGGTGGTCCATGCCAGCCATGGCATTGGACGCTACCGCGGCCTGATCAATATGAGCCTGGCTACCCGCAGTGATGGCCAGCAGGAAACCCAGGAATTCCTGCACCTGGAATATGCCGAACAGGCCGTGCTCTATGTGCCGGTCAGCCAACTGCAGCAGATCAGCCGCTACACCGGGGTCAGCGCCGAGGAAGCGCCGCTGCATAAATTGGGCTCCGGCCAGTGGGAGCGGGCCAAGCGCAGGGCGGCCGAACAGATCCGTGATGCCGCGGCCGAGTTGCTCAACATCTATGCCCGTCGCGCCGCCCGTGAAGGCCACGCCTTTCGCTTTCATGCCCGTGATTACGAACAGTTTGCCAACGACTTTGGCTTTGAGGAAACCGCTGACCAGAAAGCAGCCATCCATGCGGTGATCCAGGACATGATCAGCCCGCGCCCCATGGATCGCCTGGTCTGCGGCGATGTGGGCTTTGGCAAAACCGAAGTGGCTTTGCGGGCGGCTTTTGTGGCAGTCACCGGTGGGCGACAGGTCGCCTTGCTGGCGCCCACCACCCTGCTGGCCGAGCAGCACTACCAGACCCTGGTGGACCGCTTTTCCAAATGGCCGGTCAAGATTGCCGAAATGAGCCGTTTTCGATCTGCCAAGGAGATCAAGCTGGCACTGGCGGGTATTGCCGACGGAACCGTCGACATTGTGGTGGGCACCCACAAATTGCTCAGTCAGGACACCCGCTTCAAGAATCTCGGATTGCTGATCATTGACGAAGAACACCGTTTCGGCGTTCGTCACAAGGAGGCGGTCAAAGCCTTGCGTGCCGAAGTGGATGTGCTGACCCTGACCGCCACCCCTATTCCGCGCACCCTGGGCATGGCGCTCGAAGGCCTGCGCGATCTTTCGGTGATTGCCACCGCCCCGCAGCGACGTCTGGCGATCAAGACTTTTGTGCGCGATGAAGACCGGGGGGTGATCCGTGAGGCGGTGCTGCGCGAACTCAAGCGCGGCGGCCAGGTTTATTTTCTGCACAACGAGGTCGAGACCATTGAGAACCGGCGTGCCAAGCTGGCCGATCTGCTACCCGAGGCGCGCATTGCAGTGGCGCACGGCCAGATGCCCGAACGCCAGCTGGAAGCGGTGATGCGCGACTTTGTGGCGCAGCGCCACAACCTGCTGCTGTGTTCCACCATTATTGAAACTGGCATTGATGTCCCAACCGCTAACACCATTGTCATCAGCCGCGCTGACAAGTTTGGCCTGGCCCAGCTGCACCAGCTGCGTGGGCGGGTGGGTCGCAGCCATCACCAGGCCTATGCCTATTTGCTGGTGCCAGACAAGGAGAGCCTGAGCAAGCCAGCGGCCCAACGCCTGGATGCCATCCAGCAGATGGAAGAGCTGGGCTCAGGCTTTTACCTGGCCATGCACGATCTGGAAATACGTGGTGCTGGTGAGGTGCTGGGCGAGAGCCAGAGCGGCAATATGCTGGAAATCGGTTTTCAGCTCTACAACGAGATGCTGAGCGAAGCGGTCAAAAGCCTCAAGGAAGGCCGCGAGCCCGACCTGCTCTCGCCCATGGGCGCGACCACCGATATCAACCTGCACGCACCAGCCCTGCTGCCCGACGATTACTGCGGCGATGTGCATATGCGTTTGTCTTTCTACAAGAAACTGGCCACCGCGCGCAATACCGATCAGATCGACACCCTGATGGAAGAGATTGTGGACCGCTTTGGCAAGCCACCACCCCAGGCGCAAACCCTGTTTGATGTGCATCGCTTGCGGGTGATCAGCCAGCCCTATGGGGTGAGCAAGGTGGACGCCTCTGCGCAACTGATCAGCATCAGCTTCAGGAAAGATGCGCCCATCGACCCCAGCAAGGTCATCGCGCTGATCCAGAAAAATCGTCATATCAAACTGGCCGGGAATGAAAAGTTGAGGATTGAGCGTGAACTGCCCGACCCCAAGGCGCGTGCCCACATGGTGCGCGATGTGTTGCGCTCACTTGGACAACCGATCAGCAGCCCGATCGCTGCCTGAGTACCCAATATGGCTTTACCAGCAACTCAAAACGCTCCTGGGCTCGTCCTGCGTGGGGTCAGTGCGCCCCTGCGCATGTCCGACTTCCGGCTGATCGCCTTTGACATGGACTCCACCCTGATCAATATCGAATGCGTCGATGAGATCGCCGATGTGGTGGGCCGAAAAGCTGAAGTGGCCGCGATCACCGAAGCTGCCATGCGCGGTGAAATTGCCGATTACAAGGACAGCCTGCGTCAACGTGTGGCGCTGCTCAAAGGGGTGGGTCTAGCCGATCTGGAAGCGGTCTACCGAGAGCGTTTGCGCCTGAACCCCGGGGCTGCCGAGCTTGTGGCAGCCTGCAAGGCTGGCGGCATGAAAGTACTGCTGGTCAGCGGCGGCTTCACCTTTTTCACCGACCGGGTGCGCGATTTGCTGCAGATCGACTTCACCCGCTCCAATGTGCTGGAGATTCAGGGCGGCGCGCTTACTGGGCGTATGGTTGATCAGCCCTGGGGCGATATCTGCGATGGTGCCGAAAAGCGCCGCATGCTGCTGGAGACCTGCGAACAGCTGGGCATCGCGCCTAACCAGGCGATTGCCATGGGCGATGGCGCCAATGACCTGCCCATGATGGGCGAGGCTGGCCTGTCAGTGGCCTACCATGCCAAGCCCAAGGTACGGGAGCAAGCCATGGTGTCAATCGAAACCGGCGGGCTGGACCGGTTGCTGGAAATCATGCGCTAGCACTAGGGCAAAGAGCCCAATCCTTGCTCAAGCGCGCTGCCGCAGCGCCTCGTACAGACACACCCCGCTGGCCACTGAGACGTTGAGGCTTTCAACCCCGCCTTTCATCGGAATGCTGACCAGCTCGTCGCAGGTCTTGCGTGTCAATTGACGCAAGCCCTGCCCCTCAGCGCCCAGCACCAGGGCGGTGGGGCCTCTCAGGTCGACCTGATACAGCGTCTTGGGCGCATCATCGCTGGTGCCAATGCACCAGATATTGCGCTCCTTCAACTCACCCAGGGTGCGTGCCAGATTGGTCACCATGAAATAAGGCATGGTCTCGGCCGCGCCACTGGCCACCTTGGCCACGGTGGCGTTCAGGCCCACTGCGTGGTCTTTGGGCGCGATCACTGCATGGGCACCGGCGCCATCGGCCACCCGCAGACAGGCCCCCAGGTTGTGCGGGTCGGTCACCCCGTCGAGCACCAGCAAGAGCGGCGGGAGTTGCAGGCTGTCGAGCAGATCATCGAGCGATTTGGCCTGCTCAATAGGCTGCACCCGCGCAGCAACCCCCTGGTGGCCATGGCTGCCTGCCAAGCGGGCCAGGCGCAGGCCATCAGCCTCGATCAGTCGCACCCCCGCCTCCCTGGCCCGCTCCAGAAACTGGCGCATGCGCGCATCACGCCGGGTCGGCTCGAAGTAGACCTCGATGACAGATTGGGGAGCGGTTTTCAGGCGCACACCGACAGCGTGAAAACCAAACAGTACTTTGGGAGAGGACATGCTCGATTATCCTTCGACCCATCTGCTCACCGCTGTCTTGGCGGAAAAACTACAGCACCTGCCCCGCCTCGATCGTGATACGCCGCTCACAGCGTTGGGCAATCGCGGGGTCATGCGTGACCAGCACCAGGGTGGTGCCCTGTTCGCGGTTCAGATCGAACATCAGCTCCATCACTTTTTCGCCGGTGGCAAAGTCCAGACTTCCGGTGGGCTCGTCGGCCAGCAGCACCGCCGGCTCAACCACAAAGGCGCGTGCCAAGGCCACCCGCTGCTGCTCGCCGCCAGACAGCACCTTGGGGTAATGGCGCAGGCGCTCGGCCAGACCCACCCGACCGAGCATCTCAGTGGCAGCTGCCCGTGCATCGCGCCGGCCCGCCAGCTCCAGCGGCAACATCACGTTTTCCAGGGCGGTGAGGTTACCCAGCAACTGAAAGCTCTGAAAGACAAAGCCCACCTGCTCAGCGCGCAGCTGGGCGCGCTCATCCTCATTCAGGGCAAACAGATCTCGACCCGCTAGCCGTACCGTGCCCTGGCTGGGCGTGTCCAACCCGGCGATGATCGACAGCAAGGTGCTCTTGCCCGATCCGGAGGCCCCCACAATCGCCAGGGTCTGGCGCGGGGGAACTACGAAATCGATATCGCGCAAAATAGCCAGAGTTCCGCTGGAGTCAGTCACCGACTTGCTGACATGCTCCACGACAATCACAGGTTCATTTTCAGGCATGTTTTTTTCTCATTTACGTCGCTACTGTATCTTGCTTGGGCTTCTCGCCGCCCTGCAGGGCAATTGCCAAGCCGCTCAGGAGCGGACCCTGCTGGTCGTGGGCGATTCCATCAGTGCCGAATACGGGCTGCCGCGTGGCAGCGGCTGGGTGGCCTTGCTTGCCCAAAAGCTGCGGCGGGACAAGCCCTCCTGGCAGGTTATCAATGCCAGCATCAGCGGTGACACCAGCTTTGGCGGACGCTCGCGCCTGCCAGCGCTGCTGCAACAGCACCGCCCCGACTGTGTGCTGATTGAACTGGGCGGCAACGATGCCCTGCGCGGCTTGTCGCTGCAAGCCACCCAGGACAACCTGCTGGCCATGACCCAGTCTGCGCAGCAAGCCGGTGCCCGGGTGCTCCTCCTGGGCATGCAGGTCCCCCCCAACTACGGGCCTGACTACGCCCAACGCTTTGCCGAGCTTTTTGCGGTGGTGGCGCGGCAACGCAAAGTGCCTTTGGTGCCTTTCCTGCTCAAGGGCGTGGCCGATCAGGCCGACCCCACCCGACTTTTCCAGGCCGACCGCATCCACCCCAACGAGCAGGCCCAGCCCCTGATACTGAACAATGTCTGGCCCGCCTTGAGGAAATTGCTGTAATGCCATTGATCGCCATCTCTGCAGAGGAAGCGCTACACAAACTGTCGGGGTTTGACAGCGTGGTCGATGCCCGCAGTGAGGATGAGTTTGCGCAAGACCACCTGCCAGGTGCAATCAACTGGCCCACCCTGGACAATGCCCAGCGCCACGCGATTGGCAGCACCTACAAGCAGGTCAACGCCTTTGAGGCCAAGAAGCGCGGTGCGGCGCTGGCTGCGCGCAATATTGCCGCGCATATCGAACGCGAGGTGCTGGACAAGCCCAAAAACTGGCAGCCCCTGGTGTACTGCTGGCGTGGCGGCAAGCGCAGTGGCTCGCTCAGCCTGATCCTGAGCGAGATAGGATTTCGGGTCAGCCTGATCGAAGGCGGCTACAAAGCCTGGCGCGCCGCCATGCTGCAGGACATTACGCGCCTGGCTGCCAGTTATGACTGGCGCGTGATCTGTGGCACCACCGGCTCAGGCAAAACTCGGCTCTTGTTGGCTCTGCGTGAAGCCGGTGCCCAGGTACTTGACCTGGAAGGCCTGGCCAATCACCGCAGCTCGGTGCTGGGGGCCATCCCGGGCGTGCCGCAACCCAGCCAGAAACAGTTTGACACCCGTATCTGGGATGCGTTGCGCCAGTTCGATCCCAAACGCCCGGTCTTTGTGGAAAGCGAAAGCAAGAAAGTCGGCAATGTGGCGGTACCCGAAGCACTGATCACCGCGATGCGCGCTGCGCCCTGCCTGAACCTGCAGCTGGCCGATGCTGAGAGAGTGGCCTTGCTGATGGAGGACTACGATTTCTTTGTCCAAGACGGCCAGGCCTTCTGCGAGCGGCTGGATGCACTCAGCGAACTGCGCGGCAAACAGGTGGTTGATACCTGGAAAGCACAGGTGCTCGCCGGTGCGGTGGAAGCGGTGGTACGCGAGCTGCTGCTCACCCACTACGACCCGGTCTATGTGACTTCGATGAAACGCAACTTTGCTGGCTACGCCCAGGCCGGTTTGATCGCTCCGGCCAACCGCTCTGCGACAGCCATGCTGGCCTTGGCAAG
>JAFMJA010000132.1 GCA_017853735.1 Burkholderiaceae bacterium
TAGTTCACCATGGCATCGGGCAGATAGCCCTCGTCGCGGTATTGCGTCACCGGCTTGGCACCGTTGCGCTTGCTCATCTTCTCGCCCTGCTCATTGAGCACCGTTGGCAAATGGGCATACACCGGCGGCTCCTGCCCCAGTGCGCGAAAGATGTTGATCTGGCGTGGCGTGTTGTTCACATGGTCGTCGCCGCGGATCACATGGGTGATGCGCATGTCGATGTCGTCGACCACCACGCAGAAGTTGTAGGTGGGGGTGCCATCGGGGCGGGCGATCACCAGATCATCGAGTTCGTCGTTGCGGATCTCGATGCGGCCTTTCACCTTGTCGTCCCAGGCCACCACCCCGCCCTGCGGGTTTTTGAAGCGCAACACCGGCTTGACGCCTTCGGGCACCGGCGGCAGGGTCTTGCCCGGCTCGGGGCGCCAGGTGCCGTCGTAGCGGGGCTTTTCCTTGGCCGCCATCTGGCGCTCGCGCAGGGCATCGAGGTCCTGCACACTCATGTAGCAAGGGTAGACCTGGCCAGCAGCCTGCAGTTCGGCCAGCACCGCCTTGTAGCGGTCCATGCGCTGCATTTGATAGAAAGGGCCTTCATCGTAGTCAAGCCCTAGCCACTGCATGCTCTCGATAATCACATCCACCGCCGCCTGGGTGGAGCGGTCCAGGTCGGTGTCTTCAATGCGCAGGATGAAGTCGCCACCCGAGGCGCGGGCAAAGGCCCAGGGGTAGAGCGCCGAGCGGATATTGCCCAGGTGGATAAAGCCGGTGGGCGATGGGGCAAAGCGGGTACGAACGCGTTGGGTCATGTCAAAAATCGGTAGAGGTCAGCCCGCATCACCGTGCGAACAGATGGGCCCGCAAAAATCACTTCAAGGTATCCAGGCCACGCAGCAAATCAGCCTGGATGTCCTCCAGATGCTCCAGCCCCACCGCCACGCGCACCAGGCCCTGGCCGATGCCCGCTGCCTGGCGCTGCGCCTCGGAGAGCTTGCCATGCGAGGTGCTGGCCGGGTGGGTGAGCAGGGTCTTGGTGTCGCCCAGGTTGGTGCACAGCGACATCACCTGCAGCGCGTCGAGCACATGAAAGGCCCGCGCACGCGCCTGCTCGGCACTGCCAGCCTTGAGATCGAATGACAGCACCGCACCGCCCAGGCCGCCCATCTGGCGCATGGCCAGCGCATGCTGCGGGTGGCTGGCCAGGCCGGGGTAATGCACCCGCGCCACGGCCTGGTGGCCCTGCAGCCACTGCGCCAGTTCCTGCGCCAGGGCGCTTTGCGCACGCATGCGCAGGTCCAGCGTTTCCAGGCCCTTGAGCACCACCCAGGCGTTGAAGGGCGAGAGCACCATGCCGCTGTTTTTCTGCACCGGCAAAAACTTCTCGTTGACCATCTGCTCGCTGGCACACAGGGCACCTGCCATCACCCGGCCCTGGCCGTCCAGATATTTGGTGCCCGAGTGCATCACGATGTCGGCGCCAAATTCCACAGGGCGTTGCAGCGCCGGGCTGGCAAAGCAGTTGTCCACTGCCAGCAGCGCGCCCGCAGCATGGGCAATCTCAGCCAGCGCGGCAATGTCGCACACCTCGGCCAGCGGGTTGGTCGGTGTTTCAGCAAACAGCAGCCGGGTGTTGGGCCGCATGGCGGCTTGCCAGGCCGCCAGGTCGGTTTGCGGCACCACACTGGACTGAACCCCAAAACGGGCGAATTCCGAGCCGATCAGCTTCAGGGTTGAGCCAAACATCGATTGCGAAATCACCACATGGTCGCCCGCCTTGAGCAAGCTGAAGCACATCAGCATGATGGCTGACATCCCTGAGGAGGTGGCCATGCAGGCCTCGGTACCTTCCAGCGCAGCCAGGCGCATCTCCATGCTGCGCACCGTGGGGTTGCCCGAGCGGCCATAGGTGTCGCCCTCTTCCTCACCCGCAAAACGGCGTGCCTGCGACTCGGCGCTGCTTTGCACATAGCCGCTGGTCAGGTACAGCGCCTCGGAGTTTTCGCCATACTGGCTGCGCTCGACCGCTGCGCGCACCGCCAGGGTTTGCAGATGCAGGCCATCGGGCATTTTGTGCTGGGCCATGCTCATTCCTCCTGGTGGTTGGGCAAGGCCAGGCGCGAGGTGTCAGCGTCGTCTTCGTCGCCCTGCACACGGCTGGCGTTCATGCGCTCGATGTCAACGGCCTGGATGTCGCCAGTGACATAGACACCATCAAAGCAGGAGGCATCAAAACCGTTCAGGTCCGGGCGCAGCTTGCTGATGGCCTGCTTCATCCCATCGACTTCCTGATAGATCAGCGCATCGGCACCGATCAGTGCACGCACCTGCTCGAGCGTGCGCCCATGCGCCACCAGTTCATTGGAGGTGGGCATGTCAATGCCGTACACATTGGGGTAGCGCACCGGTGGCGCAGCGCTGGCCATGTAGACCTTGTTGGCGCCGGCTTCGCGCGCCATCTGCACAATCTCGCGGCTGGTGGTGCCCCGCACAATGGAGTCATCCACCAGCAGCACATTGCGCCCCTTGAACTCGGTGCCAATCACATTGAGTTTCTGGCGCACGCTCTTCTTGCGCACCGACTGGCCAGGCATGATGAAGGTGCGGCCCACATAGCGGTTCTTCACAAAACCCTCGCGGTAGGGCAGCTCAAGAATCTGCGCCAGCTGCATGGCGCTGGGCCGGCTAGATTCGGGAATGGGAATCACCACATCAATATCCTGCAGCGGCACGGTGGCGGCCACCCGATGGGCCAGGGTCTCGCCCAGGTTCAGGCGCGCCTGGTACACCGAGATGCCATCCATCACCGAATCTGGCCGCGCCAGATAGACAAACTCGAAAATGCAGGGGTGCAGGCTGGGCTTTTTGGCACACTGCAGCGAACTCATCTGGCCCTGCAAGTCAATGAACACCGCCTCACCAGGCTGCACATCGCGCTCGAACACATGGCCGGTACCTTCCAGCGCCACCGATTCGCTAGCCAGCATCAGGGTGCCGTCTGCGCCGCGCCCGATGCACAGCGGACGGATGCCATAGGGATCCCGAAAAGCCAGCACGCCATGACCAGCGATCAAGGCAATCACCGCATAGGAGCCGCGCACGCGCTGGTGCACCTGACGCACCGCCTCAAAAACCTGCTCTACCTTGAGCTTGCCGCCTCGGCTCACGCGGTCGAGCTCATGCGCCAGCACATTGAGCAATACCTCGGAGTCGCTCTCGGTGTTGATATGACGATGGTCGGTGATGAAAAGCTCGCTTTTGAGCGCCTGCGCATTGGTCAGGTTGCCGTTGTGCACCAGCACCAGACCAAAAGGCGCGTTCACATAAAAAGGCTGCGCCTCCTCTTCACTGAAGGCATTGCCCGCGGTGGGATATCGCACCTGGCCCAGGCCACAATTGCCCGGCAGCGCGCGCATATTGCGAGTGCGAAACACATCTTTCACCATGCCCTTGGCCTTGTGCATGAAGAACTTGCGCTCCTGCTGGGTCACAATGCCAGCGGCGTCCTGCCCGCGGTGCTGCAAGAGCAGCAGCGAGTCATAGATCAGCTGGTTCACCGGGGCGTTGCTGACAACGCCGACAATTCCACACATACTCAGGTCCCGTCGTAAATCGCCTCAGGCACGCGCCCTGGCCTGCGGCAAATATTTGCCAAATTCCCCCGGCAGCACCGGCCGCAGGATCTGCAGCACAACCACCGACACATTCGCCCCCTGGGACTCGCGCCACCAGGCTTCGCTTTTGAGTGGCGTCATTTCCATCACCACCGTCATCGCCAGCACAATCACCAGGCCACGCACCACGCCAAACATGGCGCCCAGCGCGCGGTCTGCAGGGCGCAGCCCCACCGAAGACATCAGCTTCTTCATCAGCCAGGCCAGCAGGCTCACCGCCATCACCACCGCAATGAACACCAGCACAAAAGCCGCCGCATAGCGGATCATCTCGGAAGCACCACTCATCGGCAAAAGGGCTGCCACCTGGGGGGCGAACCACTGCGCCGCCACAAACGCGGCCACCCAACTCAACAACGAAATCAGCTCGTACACCAGGCCCCGCCAGGCCCCCAGCAGCAGTGAGGCCAACAGGACCGCCAAAAAAATCCAGTCCAGCGCCGGCATCAGGACCTGCACTGCTCAGTCATAAGGTCAGCACGCTGGCTGGTAAGTCCAGCTTCTTCACCTTGGCAGCGGCTTGTTCGGCTTCGCTGCGGCTGGCAAACGGTCCCACCCGCACCCGTGTGAGCTGGCCATCCTTGGTGTTGGCCACATGGGTATAGGTCTTGATGCCCACCCGCTCCATCTTGAGCCGTACCTCGCGCGCCTTGGCCGCATCGGCATAAGCACCCACCTGAACGATGAAGCGGCCACCCTCGGTGGGCTGTGCCTTGTCTTCGCTGGGCTTGCCCTCGAGCAAGGCCTGGGCACGCAGGCCATCATTGCCTGAATTGGCAGGCTTGGCTGCGGCGGCAGCCTTCTCTGGGCCGGCCTCCTGAGTAGGTGCAGGTGCAGGTGCAGTGCTGGGTGAGGTTGCGGGCAAAGCCACTGGCGCGGGCGGTGGCGCAGCGGCCGGCGACCTGACCGGATCAGCCACCTCGGCCTTGTCATCCGCAGGCATGGCCGCCGCGCGGGTGAGTTCGGCCGAGGGGGGCTGCGCCGAGCCCAATGGCTTGACCTTGTTTCTGTCGGGAATTTCGATCGGTATATCCACCGGGATCGGGCGCGGCTGCTTGTCCACCAGCAAAGGAAAGACGATCACCCCGATCAACACCAGCACTGCTGAGCCGATCAGCCGGTGCTTGGCGCGACGGCGCAAGACCTCAATGCTCTCGGTTTGCTGGGCGGGGGCAGCAGCCGTGTTGTCTTCACCCCTCTTGCGGAACTTGAAAAAGGCCATGGTGCGGGCAGTTCAGATGTTCAGTGCTTGGCTGGAGGGCGCGGCAAGCCGTCTTTCAAGACGCCGCCGACAGTGAGAAATGAACCGAATACGACGATTCTATCAGCGGGGTCTGCCGCAGCCTGGGCCGCCTGCAGCGCGGCGGCCGGCTCGGCAAAGGTGGCGGCACGCGCTTCAGGCTGCTGGTTCTGCGCCTGCCAGAAGGCCAGCAGCGCCTGCGCGGTGGCTGCGCGCGGGGTGGGCAGGTCGGTGAAATACCAGCGCTGCACCAGCGGCATGATGCGCGCCAGCATGGGGGCAAGGTCCTTGTCGGCCATGACGCCAAACACCGCATGGGTGGTGGGATAGAAGCCCATCGCATCCAGGTTGGCCGCCAGCGCTGCCACCGAATGCGGGTTGTGCGCCACATCCAGCACCAAGACCGGCTGGCCGGGAATCACCTGAAAACGCCCGGGCAGCTCCACAAAAGCCAGCCCGTTACGAATGGCCTGCGCACTCACCGGCAGGCGCTCGCGCAACGCAGTCAAGGCTGCCAGCACGCCCGCCGCATTGACCAGCTGGTTGGCGCCACGCAGCGCCGGGTAGGCCAGACCCGCATAGCGCCGGCCGCCAGGGAGCCGGTCTTCCTCGCGCGCAGTCCAGGCCCACTGTTGCTTGTCGCCCGAGTAGTTGAAATCTCGCCCAAAGCGCCACAGCTCAGCGCCAATTTCCAGGGCGTGGTCGAGCACGCTTTGCGGCGGCATGGGGTCGCTCACCACCACCGGTCGGCCGGTGCGCATGATGCCGGCCTTCTCGCGGCCAATCGACTCGCGATCCGGCCCCAGAAACTCCATATGGTCCAGGTCAATGCTGGTGATGATCGCGCAGTCGGTGTCGATGATGTTCACCGCATCCAGCCGCCCGCCCAGCCCCACCTCCAGAATGGCCACATCCAGAGCGGCCTGGGCCATGCAGTCCAGAATGGCCAGGGTGGTGAATTCGAAGTAGCTGAGCGACACTGCGCCACCCTCCAGCCGGGCCTGCTCCACCCGCGCAAAGCTGGGCAGCAAGGCCGCCTCGCTCACCGGCTCGCCGCGCAGGCGCAGCCGCTCTTCAAAGTGCACCAGGTGGGGCGAGGAGTACACGCCGGTGCGGTAGCCCGCCTGGCTGAGGATGGACTCCAGCATGGCGCAGGTGGAGCCCTTGCCATTGGTGCCGGCCACGGTGATCACCGGGCAATCCAGCCGCAAGCCCATGCGCTGCGCCACGGTTTGCACCCGCGCCAGCCCCAGCTCGATGGTTTTGGGGTGCAGGCGCTCGCAATGGGCCAGCCAGTCAGGCAAGCTGGTGTGGTTGTTTTTTATCATCTACCGTTTGTCACGTGTTGCAGTCATGTGTGTAAGTGTGGCAGTACCGACCGATTTGTGGCGCCCACCATCGTGGAAGGCATCAAGCTGTCACTGTGTCCAGCCGCTGCACTTGGATCTGCTCTGCAAGTCTGGCCTGCTTGGCTTCCCACAACGAGTGCTGCACCTGCATCGTCATCCAGAACTCTGGGGTGGTGTTCGTGGCCAGCGCGAGCCGGTGAGCCATTTCGACGCTCACGCCACAGCGCTTGTTCACGAACTCGCTGGCCGTCTTGCGCGAGATGCCCACGCGCCGTGCAAATTCCGACACGCTCATGTTCAAAGGATCGAGATAGGCTTCTTTCAGCACTTCGCCCGGATGGGCTGGGTTGAACATCTTCATGGTGGGCTCCTAGTGGTAGTCCTGGTAATCAACCAAAACAGCATCTTCATTCTCGAAACGGAAAGTCACGCGCCAATTTCCGCTCACGGTGACAGACCAGTGCCCCTTCAAGTTTCCCTTGAGGGCGTGCAAACCAAATCCGGGTGCATTCATCGCCTGGGCGTTCTTGGCCGCATGGAGCATCGTCAGCATGATTTGCAATCGCCGTGCATGGACAGCCTGAATTCCGGTCTTCTTTCCCGTCTTGAAGAACAGTTCTAGCCCTTTGTGCTCGAACGATTTGATCATGCCCAAATTGTAACCCATCGGGTTACATAATGCCGATCAAGCCCCCACCCCTTAATTCGACTGGTCAGCCGCTGCCACCACCTAAAATTCAGCCATGATCACCCTCTACGGCATACCCAGCTGCGACACCGTCAAAAAATCTCGCGCCTGGTTTGACGAGCACCACCGCGCCTACCAATTTCACGACTTCAAGAAACAGGGCGTGCCCGCCGACCTGGAGGTGTGGGCGCAGCAAGTAGGCTGGGAGGCTTTGCTCAACCGCAAGGGCACCACCTGGCGCAAGCTGGACCCCCAGGTACAGGCCCGCGTGACCGATGCGCCCAACGCCTTGGCGCTCATGCGAGAGCAGCCCAGCGTGATCAAGCGGCCGGTGGTGCAGTGGCCCGATGGCGCCATTACCGTGGGCTTTGACGCCGCCGACTGGCAAACCCGCCTCGACTGAACCAGCACTGGGGCAGGCTTGAAGCCCTACCTTAAAATTGCTCTTTCCCTCTCGCCAACCAAACCCTCTTTGCACCATGACTCAGCAATTCAACGGCGTGTCCGTCACCACCAAAGCCAATGTGTATTTCGACGGCAAGTGCGTCAGCCACAGCATTACCCTGGCCGACGGCACCAAAAAATCGGTGGGTGTGGTGCTGCCCGCCACCCTCACCTTCAACACCGGCGCGCCCGAGATCATGGAGTGCGTGGCCGGCTCCTGCGAATACCGCTTGAAGGGCACCGACGCCTGGATCGCCTCCAGCGC
>JAFMJA010000133.1 GCA_017853735.1 Burkholderiaceae bacterium
CAGACTCGATATTTCGGGACGTCAGTCCGGATGTCGATATCTTTGCCAAGCGCAGGCAGCAGGGGATCGCCAGGATCGGACACAGCCAGCAATGGGCAGGGCTTGGGATTACGTTGGCAGAATCGCAGGAAATCATTGGCGTATTTCTCTGGCAGGATGACCACATTGCCTTGCACATGAGACGGCGCACCGCCGCTGGTATGACCTTGATAACGACCCTCCCGGATCTGCCGCCTGAACGTTTCGACGCTAGGGTAGTCGGGTTTGGTTGACTGCATTTGCTATCCTTTGGCTCCGCCCAGGTTCGGGGCTTATTGAAATGAGTTGCCGCTGCAGCAAGCGCTGCCTGGCACTGAAGAAAGTGGATACATGAAGGCTGTGATTATCAGGGAGTTCGGTCCTCCAGAAATGCATCGGGTCGAGGAAGTCCAGGATCCCTTGTTCGGACCGGATGAAGTCCTCATTGATGTCAGGGCAGCTGCTGTGAATTTTCCTGATCTCCTGGTGATTGGGGGCAAATACCAGATTCTTCCAGCGCGCCCCTTTACGCCCGGCAAGGATGCTGCCGGGGTGGTGGTGGCCCTGGGCGACAAGGTGACAAGTTTGCGAGTCGGCCAGCGTGTTCAGGTACAGCTCGAACATGGTGCGTACGCTTCGCGTGTAGCAGCCCCAGCCTTGCAGTGTCATTTGATGCCCGATGAAATGAGCTTCGTAGAAGCGGCTGCCATGGGTTTGGTTTACCAGACTGCCTACTTTGGCTTGATCGACCGAGCCCAATTCAAAACAGGTGAAACCGTTCTGATCAATGGCGCTGCTGGCGGCGTGGGACTGGCTGCTGTTCAAATCGTCAAGGGCTTGGGCGGGATAGTGCTGGCTGCAGTGAGCAACCCCGAGCAGGCAAAGCTGGTTTTGTCGCATGGTGCCGACCATGTGATTGACCTGTCTGGAAATGACCTGCGCGATTCGGTACGTTCCCAGGTACACGCGGCCACTTCAGGTCGTGGTGCAGATGTGGTGCTGGATACGCTGGGTGGAGATGTATTTGACGGCTCGCTACGGGCGCTGGCCTGGTGCGGCCGACTGGTGGTGATTGGATTTGCCGCTGGACGTATTCCGGACATCAAGGCCAACTATTTGCTTGTCAAAAATATTTCAGTGCTGGGCCTGCACTGGAGTGATTACCGCGAACGTCAACCGCAACGGGTTGCTCAGGTTCATGAAGCGTTGATGAAGCTCTATCGCGCAAAAGCCATTCGTCCAGAGGTCATGAAAACCTTTCCTCTGGAGCAGTATGCACAAGCCATGCAACTGGTACAAAGCGGCCAGGCGCTGGGGAAAATTGTGTTGAATCTGAGCACAGATCAGTAGTTACCCTCACTTCAATTCCACGCCGCCCCGTCTTTCAGCCAACCAAGATAAAATTTCTTGGGAAAATCTTACACACACTGGCATTGAATTGTTATTATTCCGGATGACTTGTTTTTATCGCTTGATGATTATTTGAGGAGAACAGAGATGGTATTGAAAAAGACAGTTTATTCCCTGCTCGGCACATTGTTGACCAGCGCCACATTCTTGGCCCAGGCTCAGGCACCTGCTCCCGCCGAGATCAAGATTGGTGTGGTCACCTTTTTGTCGGGACCTGCCGCATCGCCTTTTGGCGTACCTGCGCGGAATGCAGCCGAGCTGATGATTGAGAAATTCAACGCTGGCGCTGTCCCTGCCCCCTACAACCAGAAAGGTATTGGTGGTGCGCCAATCAAGATGGTGCTGATCGATGAAAGTGGCACTAGCACCAGCGTGGTGACCGAATACCGCAACCTGGTACAGCGTGAAAAGGTTGACCTGGTGGTCGGCTACATCTCCAGCGGCAATTGTCTGGCTGTCGCGCCGGTGGCTGAGGAGTTGAAAACCATCACCATGCTGTTTGACTGCGGCACACCCCGAATCTTCGAAGAGGGCAAGAAAGACTATGTCTTCCGTGCCTCCAACCACGCCACTGCTGACAGTGTGGGCGCAGCCCTCTATTTGAAGTCGATCAAGCCAAACATCAAGAACTATGGCGGCATCAATCAGAACTACGCCTGGGGCCAGGACTCGTGGAAAGATTTCGACGGTGCCATGAAGGTTCTGTTCCCGCAATCGAAAGTGACGACTTCGCAGATGCCTAAACTGTTTGCAGGTCAGTACAACGCTGAAATTTCTGCCCTGATGTCCAGCAAGTCGGATGTCGTCCATACCAGCTTCTGGAGTGGTGACCTGGAGGCATTCATTCTGCAGTCAGTGCCACGTGGCTTGTACAAGTCCAGCACGGTGGTGCTGACAACGGGTGAAACAGCCATGTACCGCTTGGCCAGCAAAATTCCGGACGGCACTGTCATTGGTGCACGTGGTCCCTACGGCGTGCTGGCACCAAAATCTGCACTCAACGATTGGTATCGTGAAAATTTCACTGACCGCTACAACACACCTCCCAACTACGCCGCTTACCAGATGACCCATTCCTTGATGGCGGTCAAGCTGGCTTGGGAGAAAGCCCAGGCGGCCAACAATGGCGCTCGTCCTACCGCTGATCAGGTAGCTGCGGCGATGCGTGGTATGAGCTACGAAGGCCCAGGTGGAGTGCACAAATTTGCCTTGGGCAATGGCCACCAGGCTGTTTCAGAAACCGCCTATGGTCGCACCAAAATGGTCAAGGGTCAGATGACCATCGTCGATGTCAAACGCTTTCCAGCAGAGCAAGTGATGCCGCCCGAAGGCATCAAGAGTGAAGATTGGATTGCCAAAGGCTTCAAGAAGTAAGCTGACCTGCTAATCAATTGCTTGATAAGCGGCACCTCAGGGTGCCGCTTTTAGAACTGCTGTATGTCCCAACTCATGGTTGTTTTGGTGGATGGTATTAACTATTCCGCCTGGTTGTTCCTGTCAGCTGTTGGATTGACCCTGATTTACGGGGTCATGAAAATCGTCAATGTGGCGCACGGCAGTTTCTACGCCATGGGCGCTTATGCGGCTGCCAGCGTGGTTGGCTACTGGACCACCAATGGTTTCAATCCCTATCTGTCCTATCTGGCCCTTGTTGTGGCCGCTGTTCTTGCCGGATTTGTGGTCGGCCCACCGATTGAACGCTTTCTGTTGCGCTACCAATATGAGAAAGATGAGGTGGTGATCCTCCTCATCACCTATGGTCTGTTTCTGATCCTTGAGGATGTCATCAAACTGATCTGGGGTGTCAATCCCTATTTTGTTTCGGAGCCCTACGAGTTGTTGGGAAACTTTGAAATCGCCGAGATGAGCTATCCCAATTACTACCTCCTGATGGTCGGGCTCGCCTTGGTAGTGGGGCTGATGTTGCTTTATGTCCTGAACAAGACGCGCTTTGGACGGCTTCTGGTCAGCGTGATCCATGACCGAGAAATCAGTGCTGCAATGGGCATCGATGTCGGCAAAATCTTTGTCCTGACCTTTGGCGTGGGCTGCTCATTGGCTGCGTTGGCTGGTGCCTTCACTGCGCCCACTATTTCTGTCACCCCGGGTCTTGGCGTGGAAGTCATCGTGCTGTCCTTTGCAGTGGTCGTCACCGGTGGATTGGGCAGTTTGCCGGGGGTTGCCCTGGCAGCACTGATCATGGGCATGGTACGAGCCTTGTGCGTTCACTTTGCGCCGCAACTCGAACTATTCGTGATTTTCAGCGTCATGGCGCTGGTACTGGCATTTCGTCCGCGCGGACTGTACAGCCTGGCAGAGACGCGCAAGATATGAGTATCGATAAGCCAATTTTCCGTTTTGCTGTATTCCTGGGCTGCCTGTTGCTGGCCTCGCCCTGGTTGCCGCAATGGGCCATGTTCATGATCACCATTGCAGGAGCCAACGGTATGGTGGTGCTCGGACTGATGCTGTTCCTGCGCGCCGGTCTGGTGTCGTTTGGCCAGGCCCTGTACTTTTGCGTGGGTGCATACGCCACCGGGCTGATGACCCAGATGTTCAAATTTACCGATATCTTCGTGTTGCTGATCTCAGCGGGGGTCATGTCGGGCGTGTTGGCCTACATCCTGGGATTTCTGCTGGCCAAGTACCGTGCAATCTTCTTTGGCCTGCTGTCACTGGCGTTTTCCATGATTTTGTATGGCCTGCTGGCCAAAACCGAGGCGCTGGGCTCCACCGACGGTTTCAACATACCTGCGATCACTATCCTGGGCTGGCTACCACCACAGCCCCTGGTCCGAGTGACCATCCTGGCAGTGACTTTTGCTGTCATGCTGCTCTGCCTGACTTTTGTCAATGGACTTCTGCGCAGCCCTCGCGGATTGTTGTTGACCGCCATTCGTGACAACGAAATCCGTACCGAATACATGGGCGCTTCAGCGCAGCGAACGATTCACCTTATCTATGTGATTGCAGGCGTATTGGCAGGCTTGGGTGGTGCACTAGCTGCCGTCGCAGTGGGGCATATCGATCCCGCCATGGCTTTTTGGACCACATCGGGCGAATTCATTTTCATCACCATCCTGGGCGGCATTGGCAGCGTGTTGGCACCATTTCTGGGATCCATGGTGTTTGGTGTCATCCACACCGTTGCTTTTGCCAACTCTCCCAACACCTGGCAAATGATGATCGGTCTGGCTCTGATTGCGGTCATTCTCCTCTTGCCAGACGGGCTGTGGTCTTTGGTGTCCAGAATGAAAAAGGCACGCGCATGAGTTCGATCATTCTCAATGCAAAAGGCCTTAATAAATCCTTTGGTGCGGTCACCGCGGCATCGGATATCCATGTGGCTGTGGAGCAGGGTGCCTGCATTGGCCTGATTGGAACCAATGGTGCTGGCAAAACAACTTTCGTGAACATGATCACCGGCTATCTGAAGCCTGACAGCGGCGTGATCGAGTTTGACGGAAGGGATATCACTGACCTGATTCCACGCCAGATCACCCAGCTCGGGATCAGCCGCTCCTTTCAAATCCCCCAGCTCTATAACACCATGACTGCCTTGGAGAATCTGGAAATGAGCTACGGCGTCATTTCCTTGATTGCCCACCGCGGCAGCCTGTTCACTCGCACGGACGATATTGTTCCTGGTTACGGCAAGTCCATTCGTGCCCTGGCTGAGGAATCCCTGGAAAAGTTTGGCCTTTCGGCTTACCGTGACAAGGTCACTCGGGTGTTGCCCGGCGGGGTTAGAAAATTGCTGGACATCGCCATGGCCATGGCTGTTCGACCCAAGATTTTGCTGCTCGACGAACCAACCAGCGGCGTTTCAGCTGAAGAGAAGTTTGACATCATGGACATGGTGATGAATGTGGTGCGCAGTGGTGGCACCACCGTGATGTTTGTCGAGCATGATATGGAAATCGTGGCGCGCCATGCCGATCGTGTGCTGGCTTTTTACGATGGCAGCATCATCGCCGATGGTCCTCCGCAGCAGGCCCTGAAAGACCCACGCGTGCTCAAATATATTGTTGGCGAAAGCCAGGCTGCCTCTGTGGTTGGGGAGGCACATTGAGATGCTGAAAGTTTCCAATCTGAATGTTTCGATACAGTCAGTCGACATCCTGCGCAATGTGTCGATGGAACTCCCCTCCGGCTCTATGGCCGGGCTAGTTGGAAGAAATGGTGCGGGCAAGACGACCCTGATCAAAAGCATCATGGGTTTGCTCAAAGTGGGTTCCGGTAGCATTGAATTCGAGGGCCATGATCTGGTTCGTCAACCGGTCAACCTGCGCAGCCAAATCCATATCGGCTACATGCCGGAAGACCGCCGCCTGATACCAGACCTGACGGTGGAAGAAAACATCCTGGTTCCAGTCTGGGCCAGCAAGCACCCTCATCCTCAAGAGCGGCTTGAGCATGTGTACACGCTGATTCCCGAGTTGCGGGAATTTGCCACGCGTCGAGGCCAACAACTATCTGGTGGACAGCAAAAACTGGTGGCTTTGGGTCGCTCCCTGATGATCGGCACCAAGCTATTGCTGCTCGACGAGCCATTTGAGGGCGTTGCGCCTGCCTTGGCTCAAAGATTGGTGGAGGTCATAGGACAACTCAAGTCCGAGGGAATGTCGGTGATTTTTTCTGAGTCAGACCTGCAGCACTCACGCCACCTGGTAGAAAAAATATTCGCAATCGACCGTGGTGAACTGGTCGAAAAAATGATCTGACAGCGACAGCCCTAAGCTTTCACGCTTAGGAACCCAGGTACTCGGTATTGTGCTGGCCCAACTTCGGGTAGGCTAACGATGGTTCTGGTGCTCGCAAGCCTTCAGCGATCGGGACTGGCAACGCGGTCATATTGTTTTTTCCGTCAAAGACCTGTCGTGAAAAGAGTCCCCGAGATTTGAAGTGCGCAGAATCCAGCGCCTCCTCGAAACTTTTGACCACCACCACGCAGACATCCTGATTCGCGAAAATATCGCTCCAATGCGCCGCGGTTTTTTGTCGGATCAGGTCCTGAATGGCTGAAACTGCTTGCTGAACTGGACAGGCATCGCTGCGATAGGGTTCTGGCAAATCAATCAGGTTACAAAAAGTTTGCCAAAATTTTTCTTCCAGCGGTGCTGCGGCGAGAAAACGACCATCCTGAGTCTTGTAGATCTGGTAACGGGGCGTTCCTCCAAAAACCAGGCCCTCGGCAGGCCCTGGGCTCTGACCAGTGATATTGTGTTGGGCGAGTGCTGCATACATGAAAGTGAACAGGCTGTCACTCATGGAGATGTCAAGATGGCAACCTTTGCCGGTTTGATCCCGCTGGCGCAATGCAAGCAGGATATTGGCGAAAGCTGGATATGCGCCACCAGCGATGTCGGCAATGAGAGCCGGAGGCAGAGGGGGTGATCCGGAGTGGTCGGCCACGCTGGCTAGCATGCCCGCATCTGCCATGTAATTCAGGTCGTGCGCAGCCATCAGGGCTTGAGGTCCGTGTTGTCCATAGCCGGTGATCGAGCAATAGACAAGACGGGGATTGATAGCCGAAATGCTGGCGTAGTCCAGTCCAAGTCGGGTCATCACGCCAGGGCGAAACTGTTCCACCAGAACATCGGCAGAGGCTATCAGGGGCCGTAATCGGTCTCGCTCACTCTCCTGTTTGAGATCCAGGGCAATGCTTTTTTTGCCCCGATTGAGCAAGACAAAATTGGCGCTGTCATGGGTCGCCTGAGGCTGGTAGCCGCGCATATCATCGCCACTTTCCGGGCGCTCGATCTTGATCACCTCTGCGCCAGCTTCCGCCAGCAACAGGGTACAGACTGGCCCAGGCAGCAGGGTGCTGAAATCCAGAACGCGAACACCACTCAGAGGCAGAGACTTAGTTGGCATCTGAACTGGCTGAACGCTTTGTCTGATAAGCAACCTGGGCGCGTCGGGCGGGCACATAGCCCGGGTGCCCTAGTGCCTGGAAAAGTGCCTGACTGACCTGGTAATGATCGGACAGGCCGGTTCGTTCCAGCATGCTGATCGGACCCTCAGGGTAGCCAAGACCCATCTGGAGGGTGGTGTCCAGATCGGCTGCACTGGCCAGTCCTTCATCGAGTCGGCGCAG
>JAFMJA010000134.1 GCA_017853735.1 Burkholderiaceae bacterium
GAAACCGACGCGGTAGCCGTAGATGCCGATATGACGCAGCGGCTTAGGATTGGGCATGGCCCCAGACTCCTCGCCCAATCCATCGCGCCACCAGGGAATCGGTGCGCGACTGAAATAAAGTGCTCGATGGTTGGCGTCCAGCACAACCTTGACCACATTGGGATTGAGATATTCAGCCGGGTCTTCAATCGGGTGTGCGGCTGTGCTCATGCTGGCCGCATTGTGCTGCGCCAGCAAGTTGGCTACGGCGATCACCAGGGCGGGATCCATCAGCGGTTCGTCACCCTGCACATTGACCACCACCTGGTCGTTGTCCAGGCCCAGCAGGTCGCAGGCCTCAGCCAGCCGGTCGCTGCCACTGGGGTGGTCCACCCGGGTCAGTACCGCTTCGATCTGGTGCGCACTGCAGGCCTGCACAATGGCAGGGCTGTCAGCAGCCACCACCACCTGACTGGAAGGGGCCAGGCCCGCGCGCACCCGCTGGGCGACCCGCACCACCATGGGCAGGCCTGCGATATCTGCCAGTGGCTTGTTGGGCAGACGGGTGGAGGCCAGGCGCGCCGGGATCAGGACTGTGAAGCTCACAGCCCGAGTTCCTCGTCGCTCAGGGTGCGCGCTTGTTCTTCCAGCAGAATGGGAATGCCATCGCGTACCGGGTAAGCCAGGCGAGCAGTGCGGGAAATCAGCTCCTGTCGGGGCTGATCGAATTCCAGGGGTCCCTTGGTCAGGGGGCAGACCAAGAGTTCAAGCAGTCGTGTGTCCATGGGTGTCTCGGGATGATAGTGGGGTCTTGAGCAAACGGTTCAGATGCTGATCCAGTGCACCATAAAACCCGGGCTCCAGGTGCAGCAGCAGGCCAACCGCCCAGACATCGGGCCAGCGCGGCCAGAGTTTGACAGCATCCTTGTCGGTGCAGAGCACTTGATAGGGCTGGTCGGTGGGAGGCTGCCATTGGCTGTAATCAAAATGATCTGGCAGCTCAAGTGTACGGTCCGGATGCAGGCCCTGCGCGGTGAGCATGTCAAAGAAAGCCTGGGGTCGTGCAGTGCCTGCCAGGGCCAGCAAGGGGGGGTGGCCCGGGAGTGAAAAGTCCGCAAGTCCCTGGCGGCTGCCATCGGCGCGCCGGGCAAAACTTTGCAGGCGACGCGTCACCCTGAAGCCGCCAAGTTCAGGCGTGGCTGGACTGCGCAGGATCAGATCAACTGGTCTTGGCCAGGGCTCACGCAGAGGCCCAGCCGGCAACAGCCGCCCGTTGCCCAGGCCGCGCTCGTCGAAAACACAAACTTCGATGTCGCGTGCTAGCGGCAGATGTTGCAGGCCGTCATCACTGAGCAGCACATCGGTCTGGGGATGGGCGAGCAGCAGCGCTTGCGCGGCCTGAACTCGTTGTCTGGCCACAAACACCGGTACCTGGGCCTGGCGTTTGATCAAGAGTGGCTCGTCACCCACCTCAATTGCCGGGCTGTCAGCCAGCACTTCGCGGCAGTCCGAGGTCTGGCGGCCATAGCCCCGCGAGATGACACCAGGATGAAGCCCGCGCTGGCGCAGGTGCTGCACCAGTTCCATCACCACCGGGGTCTTGCCGCCCCCACCAGCGACCACATTGCCCACCACAATCACGGGTAGCGGCAGGGTCACCCGAGGCAACACGCCAGCGCGATACAGCCTGGAACGCGTGGCCAGCCAGAGGCGCAGCAGCCCGGACAGGGGGAGCAGCAAGAAGCTGAGTCCCCCGCGTTCCTGCCATGCGGCCAGCAGCATGCGCTGCCAGAATGGCTGCTGATCATGACGCATGATTAGCGTGGCTGGGCCCGGGTGGTTGACTGGGTGGCAAATGTGATGTGGGTCAGGCCAGCGCGGCGGGCTGCTTCCATGACGGTGATTACCGACTGATGACGCGCAGCAGCATCGGCGCTGATGATCAGCACCGCCTGCTGATTGCCTTTGGCAGCGTTGATCAGGGCGCCAGTCAGGGCTTCAATGCCAGGCCCGGCCAGGGGCTTTTTGTTGACCATATAGGCCCCCTCGCTGCTGACCACCAGCACGATTTCATTGGGATGGTCACGCTGCGCATCGGTATCGGCCACCGGCAGGCGCAATTGCATTTCGGTGAACTTGTTGTAGGTGGTGGTGAGCATCAAAAAAATCAGGATCACCAGGAGCACATCGATGAACGGAATCAGGTTGATTTCCGGTTCGTCGCGCTGACCGTAGGATTTGGCGCGGAAGTTCATGGGCTCAAGCAGGTCGCGGTAGGTTGCTCAGATGGCGGGCCAGGCGCTCGGAGGCCAACTCCAGGGTGAGCAAAAACGCATCTACCCGGGCGCGAAAGAAGCGCCAGAAAATCAGCGCAGGTATGGCGATGATCAGGCCAAACGCGGTGTTGTACAGGGCGATCGAGATCCCGTGGGCCAGTTGCACCGGGTTGCTGCCACTGGGTGATTGGGAGGCAAATATCTCGATCATGCCAATGACTGTTCCAAAAAGGCCCAGCAGGGGCGCGGTCGAGGCGATGGTGGCCAGCGCGTTGAGGTAGCGCTCCAGACGATGCGCGACCATTCTTCCGGTGCCCTCCATCACATGGCGCAAATCTTCCTCGCTGCAATGGGGAGAGGCTTGCAGCGTACGAAATCCGCTCGCCAGGATTTCTCCCAAGGCAGAGTTGCTCTCCAGTCTGGCGATCAGATCTGGCGCGGGCAGGCTGGTGCGCGAGATGCTGATCGCCTCGGTCAGGAGCTTGGGCGGGGCGATGCGAGCAGTCTTGAGGCTGACCAGGCGCTCGATGATCAGGGCCAAGGCCAACACGGAACAGGCAATCAAGGGCCAGATCGGCCAGCCAGCGGCTTGTATGATGGACAGCAAATCAGGTCTCCCAGGGAAAAAAGCGCTGTCCGATTATGGCTTACGGGTGCTGCCGGCCGATCCGACAAGTGCCTGGCCATTGAGCCAGAGAGGCGCGCAGGCTGCAACCCACAGTTGTTGTGCATAACTTTGTGGAAAACTTATGGGTGAGGCGGCGCAAAAGCGCATGCCTTCTGGGATGCAACAGATCGATGAATAAGTAGGCGATAAAAAATCCTTTTAAATCAATTACTTACATGGAAAAATCGAGCGCTCCTCCAAATTCGGCTATATCGCAGCACCTTGTCCATGGTTTGCATCGTCTGTTGACTAGTCGCATTTGCAGACCCCTGCGCAAGGCGCGCGCAGACTGGAGCTGAGATTGGAAAACCGCACCAGTACTGAAGAAATCTGGCAAGTTGGCGCGCTATGCCGCGCCATTGCTGCGGCTGTGGATTCCCGCTTCAATCCTGTGGCGGTGCGTGGCGAGATTTCGGGCTTTGCGCGCGCCGGCAGTGGGCATTGCTATTTTGCGCTGAAGGACCAGGAGGGCCAGTTACGTTGTGCCATGTTCCGCCGTGCTGCCAGCATGCTCGACTTCAATCCGCAGGATGGGGAGTTGGTCGAGGTGCAGGGCCGGCTTGGGGTGTATGAGCCCAGGGGCGACCTGCAACTCGTCGTCGAATCCATGCGCCGTGCCGGCCAGGGCGCGCTCTTTGAGCAATTTCTCAAGCTCAAGGCCAAGCTGCAAGCCGAGGGGCTGTTCGATCCTCAGCGTAAGCGGCCGCTGACCTTGATGCCCAGAGGCATTGGCGTGGTCACCTCCCTGGGGGCTGCTGCCTTGCATGATGTGGTGAGCGCGCTTGGCAGGCGCGCGCCGCATGTGCCGGTGGTTTTGGCGCCAGCCTCGGTCCAGGGCAGCGGGGCACCGGAGGAGTTGATCCGGGCATTGGCCAATTTGTATGCGCTGGCGGTCGATCAGCATGCGCCCACCCCCATCGACACCATTCTCCTGGTGCGGGGCGGAGGATCGATGGAAGACTTGTGGGCCTTCAACAACGAGGACCTGGCCCGCATGGTGGCCCGTAGCCCGGTACCGCTTGTCAGCGGTGTTGGACACGAAACCGATTTCACCATCTGTGACTTTGTGGCTGACCTGCGCGCACCAACTCCGACTGCAGCCGCAGAGTTGGCGGTGCAATCGCGGGAAGTTTGGCGCAACACCCTGCTGAGCCTGCAAGAGCGGCTTGGGCGGGCTGTGCATCAGCTTCAGGACCGGCTTGCCCAGCGCCTGGATACGGCCGCCAGCCAATTGGGCAGGCCTTCGGCTTTGATGTTCAGGCAGCGTCTGCGTTTGCAGCTCTTGGCCCAAGGCCTTGGCCGAGACACCCAGCAAGCCCTGCACCTCAACGCGCAGGGCCTGCAGAAAATGGGCGACCGCATTCGCAACGCGCTTGGCCTGAGCCAATTGATGCACCAGCAACGTCTCGAGCGCCTTGCCCTGCAGCTGGAGCGGGCCGATCCGGCCCAGATCCTGCGCCGTGGCTATGCCTGGGCCAGTGATGATGCCGGGCATGTGGTGAGCGACGCTGCACGGCTGAGCCCAGGCCAGTCGCTTCAGTTGCATTTTTCCAAGGGCGCAGCCCAGGTCAAGGTGACCCGGGTCAATCAGGCCCTCGAAGGCCAAGAAAAAGACAAAGAAAAAGGGCTGTAAATACAGCCCTTGATCTGCCTGATGAAGTTGCCTTGATCAGAGGCCGCCGTTTTGCTGGGCCACCATGCAGTACAGCATGGGAATGGACAGCATGGTGTTGAGGCGGGAAGTCAGCATGGCGGTGCGTGCGGCTTTGGCCTTGTCGGCGGCCTCCACCTGAACCATGCCAAGCGCTTTCTGCTGGTTCGGCCAGATGATGAACCAGACATTGAACGCCATGATCAGGGCCAGCCACATGCCAATGCCAATTGCCAGGAAGGGACGCTGTAGGCCCAGAGCGGGGGCGATATAACCACTCATCCAGGACAGTAGCAAGCCGGTGATGACGGTGCCCAGCGCCGCCCAGCGGAACCAGAACAGGGCGGCCGGGGCAATGACCTTGCTGATGGCGGGCTTCTGCTCATCAGGAATCTTGGGCATGGAGGGGATTTGCACAAAGTTGAAATACCACAGCAAGCCGATCCACATCACACCATTGAGGACATGCAGCCAGCGCATGGCAAAAGTCGACCAGGCCATGCCCCCGATGGAGCCGCCGCCAGCAACCAACACCAGCACGATCAACAGCACAACGCCCGCAAGTACAGTACGACCAAGAGATTGAAAAATAGCACCCATTGAGGACTCCTTTTGTTTTGAAAAAAACTGCGGCTGATTATGCCCGACCTGGCTCAAGCTGCCCAAGACCCTGGCGAGCTTTCTGGCTGCACCACTACTGCGAGGGTGTTGAGTCAGCCCATCAGAGTCGTCGTGGCAAGAGGATGTTCCCAGTCAGCAAATGCTGAGCGTAAGCAAGCACCGCGCCGCTCGCTTGAAAAAAAAGACAAGCATGAGGGGAATAATTTTTGTAATATGAAATATCGAATCTGATTTGCCTGGATCGGCGCGGACACAAAAAGCACAATCGGCAGCACCTGAAAAAAGCCCAAGCGGGCGTCATGCAACCTGACAGTGCGAAAGCGACCTGGAGAATCACAATGAGCAAGCGGCAACCCACCATCATCTACACCCTGACCGACGAGGCGCCGCTGCTGGCGACGGCCTCTTTCCTGCCGATCATCCAGGCTTTTGCCGCGCCCGCCGGAATTCAGATCACTTCCAGCGATATCTCGGTGGCTGGCCGGATTCTGGGGCAATTTCCCGAGTACCTGAAGGAAGAGCAGCGTGTGCCAGACAATCTTGCCGAGCTTGGACGCATGACCCTGCTGCCCGATACCAACATCATAAAGCTACCCAATATCAGTGCCCCGGTGTCGCAACTGGTGGCCTGTATCAAAGAGTTGCAGGCCAAGGGCTATGCCATTCCAGACTACCCGGAACAGCCCAAGGACGACAAGGAAAAAGAGATCAAGGCCCGTTACTCCAGGTGCATCGGCAGTGCGGTCAACCCGGTCTTGCGCGAAGGCAATTCCGACCGGCGTGCCCCCAAGGCGGTGAAGGAATACGCCCGCAAGAACCCGCATGCCATGGCCGAGTGGAGCCCTGCATCGCGCACTCATGTGTCGCACATGAAGGGCGGTGACTTCTATCACGGTGAAAAATCAATGACCGTGGACAAGCCGCGCGACGTCAAGATGGAACTGATCACCAAGTCTGGCAAGACCATCGTGCTCAAGCCCAAGGTGTCTTTGCTGGAGGGCGAGGTCATTGACAGCATGTTCATGAGCAAGAAAGCGCTGCTGGCCTTTTTCGAGCGGGAGATCGAGGATGCACGCAAAACCGGTGTGCTGTTCTCCCTGCATGTCAAGGCCACCATGATGAAAATCTCGCATCCGATCGTGTTCGGTCATTGTGTGCGGACCTATTACAAGGAGGCTTTTGCCAAGCACGGCAAATTGTTTGACGAGCTCGGCGTGAATGTCAACAACGGCATGGTCGACCTCTACAACAAAATTGCCACCTTGCCGCAAGCCAAGCAAGACGAAATCAAGCGTGACCTGCAAGCCTGCCACGAGCAGGGTCCTGAGCTGGCCATGGTCGATTCGACCAAGGGTATTACCTATTTCCATTCGCCCAATGATGTGATCGTTGACGCTTCTATGCCGGCCATGATCCGTGCGGGTGGCAAGTTGTATGGTGTCGACGGTCAACTCAAGGAAGCCAAGGCTTGCATTCCTGAGTCAACGTTTGCCCGTATCTACCAGGAGACTATCAATTTCTGCAAATGGCATGGCGCGTTTGATCCGCGCACCATGGGTACCGTGCCCAATGTGGGCTTGATGGCGCAGCAGGCCGAAGAGTATGGCTCGCATGACAAGACCTTCGAGATTCCGGAGGAGGGTGTTGCCAACATCACCGACCTCGCCACCGGCGAGGTGTTGCTGAGCCAGCAAGTGGAAGCGGGTGATATCTGGCGCATGTGCCAGGTCAAGGACGCACCCATTCGCGACTGGGTCAAGCTGGCGGTCAACCGCGCGCGCAATTCAGGCATGCCGGTGGTGTTCTGGCTTGACCCCTATCGTCCGCACGAGGCCCAGATCATCAGCAAGGTCAAGACCTACCTGAAGGAACATGACACCAACGGGCTGGACATTCAGATCATGAGCCAGGTGCGCGCGATGCGCTATACCCTGGAGCGGGTGGTGCGAGGCCTGGACACCATCTCGGCCACCGGCAATATCCTGCGGGATTACCTGACCGACCTGTTTCCCATCATGGAGCTGGGCACCAGTGCCAAGATGCTGTCCATCGTGCCCCTGATGGCTGGAGGGGGTCTTTACGAGACCGGTGCCGGGGGCTCGGCGCCCAAGCATGTTCAGCAGTTGGTGGAAGAGAACCATCTGCGCTGGGACTCACTGGGGGAATTCATGGCTCTGGCAGTTTCCATGGAAGATTTGGGCATCAAAAACGGTAACCCCAAGGCCAAGATTTTGGCCAAGACCCTGGATGCCGCCACGGGTAAATTGCTGG
>JAFMJA010000003.1 GCA_017853735.1 Burkholderiaceae bacterium
AGGCAGTGGCGCGCCACATGATCGCTCGTCAGCGGGGCCGGATCATCAATATCTGCTCGATCCTCAGCGAGCTGGCTCGCCCTGGGATCATCGCTTACACCGCCAGCAAAGGAGCGCTCAAGATGCTCACCAAAGGCATGGCTGCTGAACTCGGCCCATACGGCATCACGGTCAACGGCATCGGGCCGGGCTATATCAAGACCGAGCTGACCCAGGCGCTGGTTGATGACCCGACCTTTTCCACTTGGCTGATCGGGCGCACCCCTGCGCGGCGTTGGGGTGAAGTGCAAGATCTCACCGGCGCAGCGGTTTTCCTGGCCAGCGATGCAGCCAGCTTCGTCAACGGCCACATCCTCTATGTCGATGGTGGGTTGACCGCCAGCATGTGAGCAGAACTCAGATTGCCTCCACCCGGATACACCATGTCAAACTTTCGCAAAGTCATTCTCTACACTGGCACCGATGGCCGCGCACACTTTGGCGAGGAGACGCTGCCCTTGAGCGAAGGAACACCACAATCGCGGCTGACCGCGCTCTACGCCTCAGGCGGATACCAGCTGCGTGAAAGCCCAGTTGGTTTTCGCAGTCAGTTTCACTGCACCACCACACCGCAATGGGTGTTCATCCTGCAGGGTCAAATGGAAATTGGGTTGCAGGATGGCAGCTCTCGGGTTTTTCATCCTGGCGAGCATTTTTACTCGGCAGACACCTTGCCACCGGGCGTCAGTTTCGATCCTGCCTTGCACGGCCACTGGAGCCGCCAGGTGGGCGAGGAGCCACTGGTCACCCTGTTTGTGCGCGGGGACTAAGGCCTGGCGCCCTTTTTCCAATCGGTCGAGACGGCCGAGTAGACGCCCCTGGCCGGCCTGTTACTTCACCAGCTCGGGCGAAATCAGCTTGGGCAGGAACAGCGCGATCTCAGGAATGAAGACCAGGCCTATCAGCACCAGCAACATGGGTATGAGCATGATCATGGTGTCCTTGATCGCGTAGGACAGGTTGACTTTGGCCACCGCACATGAAATCAACAGGCACAGGCCGTAGGGCGGGGTCACCAGGCCAAAGGCCAGCGACACAATGCCGATGATGGCAAATTGAATGGGGTGCATGTCCACGCTGGCTGCCAAAGGCGCCAGAGTGGTGCCGATGATGATGATCGCCGGTATCGCATCCAGGAAAGTGCCCGCCACCAGAAACACAGCCGCGATCAACAAGCCCACGCCGGTCTGGTCCAGCCCCCAGGTGGTGACATTGGCCAACAGGGTTTGCGGGATTTTGTAGTAGGCCAGCATCCAGCCAAAGGCCGAGGCCGTGCCGATGCAAAAGAGGGTGATCGCAGACAGCTTGCCGGTTTCAGCCAAAGCCTGGCGCAACTGCTTCATGTCCATCTCGCGGTAGAAAAAGATCGACAGGATGGCTGCATAAATGACCGCTACCGCCGCCGACTCGGTGGCGGTAAACCAGCCCAGAAGAATGCCGCCGACAATGATGAAGGGGGTCATCAGGGCGGGTACGGACTCGAGTGCTGCGATGAAGAATTCTTTCAGGGTCGCACGTGGATAGACTGGATACTTGCGGCGCGTGGCATAGATATGCACGGTCACCATCTGCGACAGTGCGATCAGCAGGCCCGGGATGATGCCCGCCAGATACATCGCACCAATCGATGTGGAAATCACACCACCCCAGACTACCATCAGGATCGAGGGCGGAATGATCACCCCCAGCACAGCCGACACCGCAGTGATCGCGATGGAAAAGGACTTGTCATAGCCCTCTTTCACCTGGGCCTCGATGAACAACTTGCCCTGACTGGCTGCGTCGGCGGTGGACGAGCCGGAAATGCCGGCAAAAAAGACCGACAACACCACATTGACCTGCGCCAGCGCGCCAGGCAAGGGACCCACCATGGCACGCGACAGACGAACAAGCCGGTCACTCACTCCGCCAATATTCATCAGGTTGGCAGTCAGTAGAAAAAACGGCACCGCCAGCAGGATGAAGGAGTTGTAGGACTTGAAGCCTTCGTTGAAGATCACCATTGGGGACAGGCGCGCCTCAAAGAACAGAGGCGGAAAGCAGGCCAGGCCCAGGGCAAAGGCCACTGGCACGCGCAGAACAAGCAAAAGGAAAAATGAGCCAAACAGCATCAAGGCGGCAACGCCGGGGGTGAATGCGACCTCGGTCATGCGATGTCCTTGTAGAGAAGCAGCTTCAGATTGGCCACGAAGGACTCGCCCAGGAAAACAACCCAAGTCAGCCCAGTGATCGGCCAGGCAAGGAAGATATAGACCATGGGCAAGTCAGCCAGCTCGGAGGTCTGGTTCCAGCCAAAGCGAACAAACTCCACGCCCCAGATCACAAACACCAAGGCAAACAACAAGACAAAGAGCTGGGACACCATGCGCAACAGCACATTGCTGCGCGCTGAGAGCTTGGGCCAGACATCCACATCAAAGTGCGTACCTTCACGCACCCCGATCATGGCGCCAATCATGATCATCCAGATCAGTAAAAAGCGTGAAAGCTCTTCCGTCCAGATGTAAGGCGGAATCCAGTCGGTGAAACGCGAGAGCATCTGCAAGCTCACTGGCACGAGCAGGATCGCCACACAAGCCATCAGCAAGCCAGTCAGCAGGCGGTGGTAAGCGTCAAGTATTTTTTTCATGCAAAAAGGCGTCTGGAGTCCCCGCTCAGGCAGTCACAGAGTAGGGCCCAGACCCATCAGCAATCGGGCCGCCGCCTCCCTGTGCGGGTTGGCAGGGCCCATGCAGGATTAAAAGATTACTGGCAAGGAATTGATCAAGCTTGGCTGCAATCACTTGATCGCCATAATCTTGGCGTGGATCGTGTCTGCGCCAATTTCCTTGGCATAGGAGGCCATGATCGGGTCCACCAGCTGCTGCATGCGAGCACGGTCGGAGAAGGGAATCCGCTTGAGCTTGCCAGCTTTCTCCAGCACCTCCAGCTTGGCGGTATCTTCCGAGGACTCTATCTGACGGCCATAGGCGCCAGCTTCCTTGCCAGCCCTGACGATCGCTGCCTGCAGATCGGCAGGCAGCTTGTCAAAAGTCTTTTTGGAGAAGCACAAGGGTCGCACCGTAATGGCATGCTGGGTCATGCTCAGGTTGGGCGCGACCTCAAAGAACTTCATCTGCTCCACGCCGGCCGCCTCGTTTTCGCCCGCAGCGATCACTCCGTTCTGGATGGCGTTATAGACCTCGTTGTAGGCAATCACGGTTGGTGACATGCCAACTGCGGCAAAGGTTTTGCTCCAGATCGGCGCGCCCTGTACCCGCACCTTCAGGCCACGCATCTCGGCCAGGTTGCGGATTGGTTTGTTGACAAAAATATTGCGGGTGCCACCGCCGGCATAACCGATCAGCATGACTTCGGCCTTCTGTGCAACCTCGTCAGCAATCGGCTTCAAGACCTCAGAATCCAGCACCTTGTTCCAGTGGCTGATATCGCGAAAGAGAAAGGGGGCGTCGATAAAAGGCGCTGCCTTGGAAAAAGTGGACATGTGAGCGGGTGACACCACCGCGAAATCCACCGCCTTGCCTTGGTTCATGTAGGCGAAGTAGTCTTTCTCCAAACCAAGTTCGCTGTTGTTGTGCATGACAAAATTGATCGGCTTGCCATAGTAGCTTTTGACCAGTTCGCCAAACTTGACCATGGTCTTGGTAAAAGCGTGATCATTGTTGAACTGGGAAGCCCCGTGCAGGGTGATGACCTGGGCCGAGGCGGGAAGGGCGATGGCGAACGCGGCGGCTGCCAAGGCCACACGGCGCTTGATTCCAAAAGTGCTGATGCTCATAAATGTCTCCTCAAGAGTTCGGTGCAGTTAGAAAAATGATGGGCACCATTCTAGGTAGCCCTGAGGCTTCGCACAGGTGGGATAAACCCTTGCTGGCTTGATTTTTTCAAGCTTCCGCCTAACTGGCGCGCCCTCGCCCTATGATCTCCACCCAGTACTTTTTGACAAGGAGCCGCTGATGTGGACGTTCAATTTAAAGGGTCGCGTGGCCCTGGTTACCGGGGGCAATTCCGGAATCGGTCTGGGTATGGCGCGCGGCCTGGCACGTGCTGGGGCAACGCTGGCCATTGCCGGGCGCAACCTCGAAAAAAACGCTGCCGCTGCGCGCGAGCTGGAGGCTCTGGGTGCCCAGGTCTTGACTTTGTCGGCCGATGTTAGACAGGAGGCTGACTGCAAGGCCCTGGTGCAAGCCACCCTGGAGCGCTTTGGTCGGCTGGACGTTCTGATCAACAATGCCGGCACCAATATCCGCAAGCCACCCCAGGATTACACCCTGGAGGAGTGGAAAACGGTCATGGACACCAACCTGACCAGTGCTTTTCTCTGCAGCAAAGCGGCCTATGCCGCCATGGTGGCTGCGGGAGGCGGCAAAATCATCAACACCGGCTCAATGACCTCGATCTTTGGTGCAAGTTTTGCCATGCCTTATAGCGCCAGCAAGGGCGGCATCGTCCAATTGAGCAAGGCACTGGCTACCGCCTGGGCCAAGGACAATATCCAGGTCAATGCGATTTTGCCGGGCTGGATTGACACCGATCTGACCCGTCAGGCGCGCAAAGAAGTGGCCGGCCTGCATGAGCGCATTCTGGCGCGTACGCCTGCTGCAAGGTGGGGCGATCCGGCTGACTTTGAGGGCATCGCCGTCTTTCTCTCCAGCCCAGCCTCGAATTTCATCACCGGTACCGCGTTGACCGTGGATGGGGGCTATTCGGCGCAGGCCTGATCACAAAAATCCCTGCAACAAGAAGAAGACCAGGGGAATGTAGAAGACCGCAAAAACAGTCGATTCCAACACCAGGGCGGCCATTTCTCCCGGACGCAGATGCAGCTGGGTGGCAAAGGCAACCGTGTTGCCCGCCAGTGGCACCACGCCGATGATCAGCAGCAGGGCATGAACGTTCGAGTCGAACAGCCCCAAAAAGGCACGGTCCAGCAGGGCCAGGCCAAAGGTGCAGGCCGGCCAGGCCAGGAACTTGATCGCAAACAGCACACTGGTGAGCTGCAGATTGGCCCGCCAGCGGCCAGTCTGCCCTAGCGCCACGCCGATCAGCATCATGCCGACAATCACCCAGGCCCCTGTGAAGCGCTCCCACCAGGACAGGAACACTGCTGGCAGTGGTGCCCCACTGGCGTTCCACAACAGGCCCAGCAACACTGCGTAAATGAATGGCAGCTTCAGCACCTTGCGCAAACTGTCACCTACTGAGAACTGTCCTCGTGCGCCGTGGTAGTAACCGACCGTGCTTTCACACAGGGCCACGCCAAAGTTCATCAGGAAGTAGATGCCCACCGACTCTGGCCCGAGCAGTGCCAGTGCCAGCGGGGTGCCAAAGTATCCTGAGTTGCCAGTGGCAGATGACATGGCAATCAGGTTGCGTGTGTTGTCCTGGTAAAGATGACCAGAGATTCGATGGCTCAGAAAAGACAGCGCCGTCGGAATCACAAATAACAACAGAGGCAATAACAGGTAGGTGGTCTGGAATTTGAGCTGAGCCACCCCACCAAAATTGACAATTGGCGACAAAAAATAGATCGCAATCATCGCCAAGGTGTGTGACTGAACCTGCAGCCATCGCCCAGCCACATAGCCCAGTCCGATCAGCCCCAGCAGAGGCACGAGTTGGTTCAGCAGAAGAACCGTCATGCTTTGCGTTCAGGGGGGTTCTAGGGTTAGTACTGTGACAGCGTCGGGCGGCGGCATCATAGCATTGCCCTGGCTTTGTAAACAGCCCTGTTGGCCTGCACAATAGGGCAGCGATGACCATCGTTGTCCACAAGCCCTC
Organism: Burkholderiaceae bacterium; assembly: GCA_017853735.1. Taxonomy (GTDB): domain Bacteria; phylum Pseudomonadota; class Gammaproteobacteria; order Burkholderiales; family Burkholderiaceae_C; genus Hylemonella. The sequence continues at coordinate 5,821 of JAFMJA010000003.1, forward strand.
TTCATGCTTCTCTGACATTTCAATATGACTACACCTTTTGACCAGGCCGCCAACTTGCGCGTGCTCATCACCGGCGCTGCCGGCAACATCGGGCGTGTGCTGCGCGCTCAGCTCAAAGGCCGCTATGCGCTGCTGCGCCTGACCGACATCGCGCCGCAGGCGCCGGCCGCAGCAGGCGAGGAAGTGCTCCAGGTCGATATTCGGGACGCACAAGCCGTCGAGCGCAGCATGCAGGGTATCGACTGCGTCATTCATCTGGCAGGTGTTCCCGAAGAAGACAGCTGGGACAAGGTGCTGCCGCTCAATATCGAAGGCTGCTACAACGTATTTGAGGCGGCCCGGTCAGCTGGTGTGCGACGGGTGGTGTTTGCCAGCTCCAACCATGCGGTGGGCTTTCATCGGCGTGAGACTTTCATTGACACCAATGTCGCGACACGACCAGATGGCCGCTATGGCGTGTCCAAGGTGTTTGGCGAAGCGGTGGGTCGGCTCTATGCCGACAAGTACGGGCTATCTGTGGCCTGCCTGCGCATTGGCTCATTTCGCCCTGACAACCGGCCCAGTGAATCGCGCCACCTGCTGACCTGGATCAGCCACCGCGATATGGCGCAACTGGCGTATCGTTGCGTCGAGCACCTGAACTACCACTTCGTGGCCATCTACGGCGTCTCCAACAATCTGCGCAACCGCTGGGACAACACCCCAGTCAAATTCATCGGCTACCGGCCGCAGGACAATGCCGAGGACTATGCCACCGAGGTATTGGCCAGCTCACCCAAGGAAGACCCGATTGCCGCCCAGTTTCATGGTGGCATGTACTGCCCGATCGAGTTTGTGGGCGACACCACCCGCATTGATGGCGGTCCACAGTGATGCGCCGCCTTTGCCAGCCCGGCTGAACAGGCTTCAGGCCCGGTATTTTTTCAACACATCCCGATTCACTTCCACCCCGAGGCCGGGCCGTGCAGGGATCTCGACCCTGCCGTCCTGCAAGCGCAAGGGCTCGGCCACCAGTTGCTCACGAAAGGGGTGCGATGAGCGGTCGTACTCCAGCACCGGCTGCTGGGCAAACAGCGAATGATGCGCAACAGGCAGCGCGGCGATGAACTGCAGGGAAGCAGCCTGCGCGATGGCCGAGCCCCAGACATGCGGGTTGACCAGCACTCCGTGGGCCTGTGCCAGCGCGGCGATGTGGCGCCCTGCACTGATACCGCCGCAGGAGCCCAGGTCGGGCTGGGCAATGTCGATCGCCCCGGCCGCCAGCAACTCGCGAAAGCCGTACATCGAATGTTCGTTCTCACCGCCCGCAATCGGCATGCTCAGCTTGGCGCGCATCTCCACATAGCCCTGGATATCTTCCGGCGCCACCGGCTCCTCGTACCAGCGCAAGTTGTAGTCGGCCAGGGCGCGGCCCAGGCGCAGGGCCTCGGCGCGGCCGTAGCCATGGTTGGTGTCGATCATCAGCCCGATGGGCTTGCCCTGGATGGCGCGGCCAATGGCCTGCATGACTGCAATGTCATCGTCCACACCATAGCCCAGCTTGACCTTCATCAGGGTGAAGCCCGCCTCATAGTGGCGCAGCGCCTCCTCGGCCAGGCGTGAAGCCTCGCCCTGGCCGCGAATGCGGTAGAAGCCAGTGGCATAGGGCTGCACCTGGGTGCGGAATGCCCCGCCCAGCAGCTGGTACACCGGCAAGCCATGAAACTTGCCCGCAATGTCCCACAGCGCCATATCGATCGCACTGATGCCAGCGACGACGGAGCCCTTGCGGCCGTAGTCACGTGTCAGGTGGTACATGCGGTGCCACAGCACCTCGCTGTCCAGGGGATTGGCGCCCACGACCAGGGGTCGCAAGGCCTTGTCAATCACCGTGGCGGCAATCTCAGGCGGCTCCAAGCCCTGGGCGAAAGCCTCACCCCAGCCGCTGATGCCCTCATCGGTGGTCACTTCCACCAGTGTGGCGCTGCGCTGGCGCACCCAACCCTGCGAAAAGGCAAAAGGCTCAGCCAGAGGACTTTTGAGCACGTGGATCTGGATATCGGTGATCTTCAAGGGCAGTCTCCTGGGTTCGATTTCAGCGCGGCAGACAGGACGGGCCGGCCGGCTCGAACCGCTTGTAGGTAAGAATGAATTCCTGGTGTCCCAAGGCTTCCGAGCAGGTGAGCGCACCACTGCCCACCTGGCCCATCAAATCAAAAATTTCCTGCCCCACTTCGGGCAAGGTGGCCCGGCCTTCGAGGATGCGGCCGGCATCGACATCCATGTCCTCTCGCATGCGACGGTAGGTGTCCGGGTTGGCGCAGACCTTGATGACCGGCGCAATCGCTGAGCCGACCACCGAACCGCGCCCGGTGGAAAACAGGATGAGCTGGCAGCCACAAGCCATGAGTTCAGCGATCTCGGCGTTGTCATTGATATTTGGAAAGCCAAAACGCACTTCGCCATCGGGCACCACATCGAGCAGGAACAGCCCGCCAGTGGGCGGGCGCGTGCCAGGCTTGATCAGGCCGTCAATACGAGACTGACCACTCTTGGCATAGGCGCCCAAGGATTTTTCTTCGATGGTGCTGAGGCCGCCATCGGCATTGCCGGGCGCAAAGCTGGGGTAGCCCATGGTGGTGTAGTAACGCGCCGCTTTGGCGACACTGTCGCGCAAAGCCTGCCCCAGTTCGGGGGTGCGGGCGCGCTCGGCCATCAGCTCTTCCATGCCGATCAGCTCGCCAGTCTCCTCAAAGATCGCCGTACCCCCTTGTGCAATGAGCAGGTCGAAGGCCACACCCATGGCCGGATTGGCGGTCAGGCCACTGGTGGCATCCGAACCACCACAGATGGTGCCCACGCTGAGCTCGCTCCAGCCCATGGGCACGGCTTGGAGTTGGCGCAACTCTGGCAAGGTCTGCTCGAGCCAATCCACCCCTGCTTGCTGGGTGGCACGTGTGCCTCCGGATTGCTGGATCACCAGGCTATGCACAGGGCGGCCACTGCCGCGCACCGCCTGCTCCAGGGCCGGCCGGTTGAAGCCCTCGCAGCCCAGTGACACCAGCAGGGCGCCAGCCACATTGGGGTGGGTACACAAGGCCTGCAGCATCTCCTGCGCGTAGGCATTGGGGTAGCAGCCGGCAAAGCCGATGCACTGCACCTCCTGGGGCGAAAAGCGGCGTGCGATCTCGCGCGCCACATGGTGCGCACACTCCACCAGATAGACCACCAGCATCAGATTGCGGATACCCTTTCGGCCATCCATGCGCGGATAACCCTGAAGCGGCGCTAAGGTGCTCATGCGCCCTCCGCCACAGCCTGGGTATTGGCCAGGTAAGTGCTGCGCACATTGTGCGTATGCACATACTGCCCGGGCAGTATGGTGGTAGTGGCCAAACCAATTGGACAGTTGTACTTGAGAATGCGCTCGCCCGGTCCGATACTGCGTAAGGCGAACTTGTGACCCATCTTGACTGCATCGATGAGCTGCAGCGCAAATCCTCCTACTTCCAAAAAGGTTCCGGCAGGCAGATCGGCAAGCGCCACTGCGATATTGTCGGTGGGCGCGAGTTGCAGCGCCTGTGCCAGACTAGAACTTGCCATAGCGCTCGTAGGCCTCCACCGGATCCACACCCGACAGGATGGCAGTACGCACCTTGTTCTCGGTCTGCATGGTTTGCTCGGTCTCCTGCACCACCCGCTCGGCAATGTCGCCCGGGATGATCACCACCCCATCACGATCAGCCAGCAGGTAGTCGCCGCTGCAGATGGTGACGCTCCCGATATTGACCGGCTCGCCAAAGCGGTCTGCGATCCAGCGGCCCACAATGTCAGCTGGCGTCAGGAAGGAACAATAGACCGGGAACTTCTGCTCCAGGATGAATTCGGTGTCGCGGCAGCCGCCATCGACCACATAGCCCAATACCCCTTTGTGCTTGAGCGTCTCCGAGGACAGCTCCCCCATCAGCGCCACCTCGTGGTTATGGGGCTGGCACACCACCACATGGCCAGCCGGCGCCTTGGACAGCAGGCGGGTCCAGCCCAGCAGGGTTTCATGGCGCGAGAGGGTGCGGTCGATATGGCCTGAGACTGTCCACACCGGTCCAGCCAGTTTGAGCGCCGGGTCAAGTGGGCGAATTTCGGGTGGCAAGACCACATTCTCACGACCCATGCCACGCAGCACATCATGCACTGCGCCGCTGTAGCAAGCTTGCAGGCGATTGGTCAATTGGCTCATCTCCGCTCCTTGTACAAAACCATATTTGGAAAGCATCGGGTAAACCCGGTATGCACAAAATGTCCATTCATCATATAAAACTGAGATTGGCTAGGAATATAAATGGCATCGGTACAAATTAGAGGCGTGCAAAAATTTTTCGGTTCGACCCAGGTGATCCGTGGGGTGGACATCGATATTGAGGATGGCCAGTTCACCGTCCTGGTCGGCCCTTCGGGTTGCGGCAAATCCACCCTGTTGCGCATGATTGCCGGCCTGGAGGAAATTTCCCATGGCGAAATCCTGATTGGCGGCAGGGTGGTCAACCAGGTGCCCCCCAAGGAGCGGGATATCGCCATGGTGTTCCAGAACTACGCCCTCTATCCCCACAAAACGGTCTATGACAACATGGCTTTTGCCCTGCAGCTGGCCAAGAAAGACAAGGCGACGATAGATGCCCAGGTCCGGCGTGCAGCCGACATCCTGGCCTTGGGCGCTTTGCTGGAACGCTATCCGCGTCAGCTATCTGGTGGGCAGCGACAGCGTGTGGCCATGGGCCGTGCCATTGTTCGCGACCCCCAGGTGTTCCTGTTCGACGAACCCCTGTCCAACCTGGATGCCAAGTTGCGCGTGGCCATGCGCAGCGAAATCAAGGAGCTGCATCAGCGTCTCAACACCACATCCATTTATGTGACCCATGACCAGATTGAAGCCATGACCATGGGCGACAAAATTGTGGTGATGCGTGATGGTGTGGTTGAGCAAACCGGCAGCCCACTGGAGCTGTACGACAACCCGGCCAACCAGTTTGTGGCCGGTTTCATTGGCTCACCAGCCATGAATTTTCTGCCCGGAACCCTGCGCCGCCACCCCGCAGGCGCGGAGGTGGAGCTTTCCGATGGCACACGCCTGCCCGCCCCACCCAAGGTGGCAGGCAGCGATGGCCAAGCGGTGGTCTATGGCGCGCGACCCGAGCACCTGACCCTGGTCGATGAGGGCGGAATCGCGGCCCAGGTTGTGGTGCTCGAACCCACCGGCATGGACACTTTTATAGCCTGCCGCCATGCCGGAACGGAAATTGATGCCGTATTTCGCGAGCGCCACCAATTTGTCGCCGGCAGCATCATTCATCTGATGCCCGACGCTCAGCGAGCCCATCTGTTTGATGCCCAGACGGGCCAGCGCCTGTTGGGCTAGACGATTCCTAGGCTTTATGTTCCCTGTCCCACTGTAAAAGGAGATTTGTATGAAAGAGTTCAACCGACGTCGTTTCCTGGAGGGTTCGGCTGGCTTGGCGGCTGCTGGCTCACTTGGCGTGGGCGGTACCCTTTGGGCACCCGCTGTGCATGCCCAGAATCTGAGTTTCAAGCCTGAGAAAGGCGCCAGGTTGCGCGTGCTGCGCTGGAGCCGATTTGTTCAGGGCGATATCGACGCCTATATGGTCAATGTGAAGAAATTCACTGAAAAGACCGGGGTGGAAGTGCGGGTCGATAACGAAGGCTGGGAGGATGTGCGGCCCAAGGCTGCAGTGGCCGCCAACACCGGCGCTGGCCCGGACATTATTTTGTCCACCAATGACGATGCCAACCTCTATCCGGAAAAACTGCTGGACGTCACCGACCTGGCCAACTACCTGGGCAAGAAGTATGGCGGCTGGTATCCAGCCTGCGAGGCCTATTTGCGACCTGACGGCAAGAAGTGGATCGGCATCGCCCTGGGTGCAGCCGGTGCCATGCTGGTCTACCGTCAGAGCCATGTCAAGGCCGCGGGCTTTGACACCTTTCCTCGCGACACCGGCAATTTCCTCAAGCTGCTCAAGGCCATGCACGCCAAGGGCACGCCCTCTGGCTTCGCCCTGGGCAATGCCACTGGGGATGGCCTGTGGACCAATTGGTTGCTCTGGTCGCATGGCGGCAAGCTGGTGGACAAGAACAACAAGGTGGTGATCAACAGTGCGGAGACCATCAAGGCGCTGGAATATGCCAAGGAGATGTATTCGACCTTTGCGCCGGGCACCCTGTCCTGGCTCGACCCGCACAACAACAAGGCATTTCTTGACGGTCAATGCAGCCTGACCAATAACGGCATTTCAATCTATTACGCCACCAAAAATGCGACCGACCCCAAGGTCAAGGCCTTGCAGGAGGATGTGCATCACTCACCCTACCCGGTGGGCCCAGTGGGGGTTCCCACCGAATCGCATCTGTTCTTCAACCAGATGATCATGAGGTACACCAAGTTTCCGAACGCCGCCAAGGAGTTCCTGCGCTTCATGATGGAGCAGGAGCAGTTTGAGCCCTGGTTGACCGGTGCCAGCGGCTATGTGGCGCCTCCGCTGGATGCTTACTCAAAAGCAGCCATCTGGACCTCGGACCCCAAGCACACCCCTTATCGCGACTGCGTGAAAAACATGCGGCCGGCCGGTTGGGAAGGAAGATTGGGCTACGCTTCGGCCGGTGCTGGCGCCGACTTCATCGTCACCAATATGGTGGCCGAAGCAGCCAGCGGCGCCAAGACGCCACAAGAAGCTGCCGAGCGCGCCCAGAAACGCGCCGAACGCTATTACAAAGTCTGAAGCCTTGGGGTCAGACCACTTGCGCAGCAATGTGCTCTGACCTCAACTGATTAAACTGGGGTCAGGCCACCTGTGAAGCAATGTGCTCTGACCTCAACTGATTAAACTGGGGTCAGACCACTGGCGATAAGCATGAGCCCTGGGGTCAGACCACTCGCTTTGGCGATGTGCTCTGACCTCAACTGATCAGACTGACCCCAACTGATTCACCAGACCCCAAAAGAATAGTCCATTGCCCATGCTCGACAAACTGCAAAACAACCGCAATGCGCTGGGCCTGGTCTTTATGCTGCCTGCGGCGGTTCTGCTGCTGCTTTTTCTCACCTATCCACTGGGCCTCGGTGTCTGGCTGGGCTTCACCGACACCAAGGTGGGTCGTCCAGGTCAATGGGTCGGACTGGAGAACTATGCATTTTTGCTGGAAGATCAGGTGACCCGACTTGCGCTGTTCAACACCCTGTTCTACACCACCATTGCCAGCGTTTTGAAGTTTTTTCTGGGTCTTTGGCTGGCCCTGCTGCTCAACCGCAATCTGCGTTTCAAGACCTTCTTTCGTGCGGTTATCCTGTTGCCCTATATCGTTCCCACCGCGCTTTCAGCCATTGCCTTCTGGTGGATCTTCGATTCGCAGTTTTCCATCATCAGCTGGGCCCTGACCAAGATGGGCCTGATCAATGCCTACATCGATTTTCTGGGCGAGCCCTGGAATGCACGTTGGTCGGTCATTGCCGCCAACGTCTGGCGAGGCGTTCCCTTTGTCGCCATCACCCTGCTGGCTGGACTGCAAACCATATCGCCATCCTATTACGAAGCATCGGCGATTGATGGCGCGACGCCCTGGCAGCAATTTCGCCATGTGACGCTCCCCCTGCTGACGCCTATCATCGCGGTGGTGATGACCTTTTCTGTGCTCTTCACCTTCACCGATTTCCAGCTCATCTATGTCATCACCCGTGGCGGGCCGCTCAACGCGACCCATCTCATGGCCACGCTGTCCTTCCAGCGCGCCATCTCGGGCGGCGCCCTGGGTGAAGGCGCTGCCATTTCAATCGCCATGGTGCCCTTCCTGCTGGCCGCCATCATGGTGAGCTACTTTGGTCTGCAACGAAGAGCCTGGCAACAGGGCGGAGGTGACAAATGAGCCAGGAACAAGCTGTCGACACTGCAGGCATGAGCTATCTGGAGTCTGCGCCGCGCAAGCTGGTGACGGTCTACCTGCCATTGGCTATCTTTCTTTTTGTGTTGTTGTTCCCGTTCTACTGGATGGGCATCACCAGCTTCAAGCCCAACAACGAGTTGCTCTCGCGTGAAGGCAATCCGTTCTGGGTCATCGAGCCCACCCTGGCGCATGTGAAAAAGTTGTTGTTCGATACCTCCTACCCCGAATGGATGTGGAACACCATGCTGGTGTCGGTGGTTTCCACCTTTGCCTCCCTGACCGCCGCGGTACTCGCAGCCTATGCCATCGAGCGTTTGCGCTTCAAGGGGGCGCGTCATGTGGGCCTGGCCATCTTCCTGGCCTATCTGGTGCCACCCTCCATCCTGTTCATTCCGCTGGCCTCGGTGGTGTTCCAGCTGGGGCTGTTTGACACCCGCTGGGCCCTGATCCTGACCTATCCGACTTTTCTGATTCCCTTCTGCACCTGGCTGCTGATGGGCTACTTTCGCTCCATTCCCTACGAACTGGAAGAGTGCGCCCTGATCGACGGGGCGACCCGTTGGCAAATCCTGACCCGAATCATCCTGCCGCTGGCGGTGCCCGGCCTGATCTCGGCGGGGATTTTCGCCTTCACCCTGTCCTGGAATGAATTCATCTACGCCCTGACCTTTGTCTCCTCCAGCGAAATCAAGACCATCCCGGTCGGGGTGGTGACAGAACTGGTGGAGGGCGATGTCTACCACTGGGGATCCCTGATGGCAGGGGCCTTGTTAGGCTCTCTGCCCGTGGCTTTCGTCTATTCCTTCTTTGTCGAGTACTACGTCTCGGGCATGACAGGATCGGTCAAGGAATAGGCTGTGAATTGCTGACCACCTGGTCCACCCGATCACTGGTGGCTAGGGATGGCGTGCAATAAAGTCCACCATGCGCTGCAGAAATTTTTGTCGCGCAGCCTCAGTCGCCCCCAAAGAGGCGCCTAGCGTTTCGCCGCTGCCCCAGGTGGCACGCCTTTGTACCAGGGGCCCATAAAAAGCCGAGTGGGCCATGTCGTCAAAGTATTCGATCTCCAGGCCATCTTGCGGTTTTTTCAGGGTTTTGACCCACTCCATGGCGCTGGGAATTGGCACACCCGGGTTGTTGCTGTTGCAACGCTGGGCGCTGCCTGGAGGGGCGCCCTCAATCTGGACATTCATCCGGCAATCTCCGCTCAGGTCCCAGCGCCTGCCATCGGGTTTCGGATTGCCATAATCATCCAGGCGCCCAAAGGCCAAGAGCAAGGGAACGCGAATTTCATCGGGCAGGCCAATGCCGACTGGCGTGACGCCTTCGGCAATCACACCCTTGACATGTCTGGGGTCGACCAGGGCGGCCAGATTGGCCACCACCGCAGCGCCGTTGGAGATGCCGAACAGGTAAATCCGGTTCACATCGATATCGTGGCGTTGAATAGCCCACTGGTAGGCGCCCAGGGCAGTGGCAAACAGCATGCGCTGACGAGCCTCATTGGTGACTGAACGAGCCCAGAACAGCGATGACCGACCGGTGAGACCTTGCATGGCATAGGCATCGAAGACCAGGGTGGCCATTCCCTGCTCATAAAAAGCCTGGTCCGAGCGCAGCACATCCGATATGCCGCCGCCGCCATGCACACTGATCATCAGCGCGGGCTTGCCCTGGCCCGATGGCAGGCGAAATTTCACCTGGGGCTCACAGGGGTCAAAGCTACCCATTCGCCCTTTGACCGAGAAAAACCCTGGCCGGATTTCAAGCAGGCTTATTTGCCCTCGCGCATTGGCCATGCACTCGATCGCTGGGGTTTCTGCCTGTGCTGCATAGGAACAACACATCAACAACAAGCCTGCCAGTGGCTTGACTAGAAAGTTCGGCATTTCTGGCAGGCTCGTTTTCAGAACTTTCAGATCAGCGCACGGCGGGCCAGGTCACGCATCAGCGCGCGCGCGCCGTAGGTCCAGGGGTTGATCTTGTCGCAGGTGTTGACCCGATTCACCAGGGTACCCAAAAGCGGTGTTGAGACGCGCACCAGATCACCCACCTCATGGGTAAAGCCCTGGCCCGGGCCATGACGGTCCTGAATCGGCGCAAACATGGTGCCCAGAAAGAACATCACCCCATCAGGGTACTGGTGATGCGCACCGATCACATGCTTCACCAATTCCAGCGGGTCGCGGCTGATCTGGCTCATCGAGCTGGCCCCCTGCATGACAAAGCCGCCCGCACCCTGCACCTGCATGGCCAGATCACAGCGGCGCACCTCGTCGATGCCAAAGTGCTGGTCGAACAGGCGGATCAGCGGTCCGATGGCACAGGAGGCGTTGTTGTCCTTGGCTTTGCCGAGCAACAGGGCGCTGCGCCCCTCAAAGTCGCGAAGGTTCACATCATTGCCCAGGGTGGCGCCCACGGTCTGCGCGCGGCTGTTGACCGCCAGCACAATCTCTGGTTCCGGGTTGTTCCATTGGCTGCGTGGATGGATGCCCACCTCGGCACCGGTGCCCACCGCGCTCATGGGCGCAGACTTGGTGAACACTTCCGCATCGGGCCCAATTGCCACTTCCAGATACTGCGACCAGGCACCCTGCGCCACCAGCACCTCTTTGAGCTTGGCGGCCTCCGGCGAAGCGGGCCTGACATGGCTCAGGTTGTCGCCGATCACCGCCACCACTGCGCGGCGCACACTCTCGGCTTTTGCAGCATCGCCACGGGCCTGCTCCTCGATCACCCGCTCCAGCACCGAGTTGACAAAGGTCACCCCGGTGGCCTTGAGCGCCTGCAGGTCACAGGGCGCCAGCAGCCAGGGTTGTGCGGCTTGGCGCTGGTCGTGCGCCGAGTTGCTCAGGATATCGGCTGTGTTTCCAATGCGTGTGCCCTGCGTGGCGCGGACTGCCAGGGCCGGGTCTTGCAACTCGAGCAGGTCGGACATGGTGGCGGCAACGGCGCTGATGTCATAGACGCCTTCGGTGGTGACCCGCACCAGCACCGCGCCCTGCCCCTCAAGCCAGGCGCGTCCCACCAAGGTGGCGCGCTCGGCATCCTCTGGCAAGGTCTTGGATGGACTCAAATATTCCTGCATTTGCATGATGCTGTACCTTTTTATCTGCGTAATTGAACCGCCTCAGCAGCCAGCTGGGTGATGGCTTGCCAGTCCTGTCGCATCAATGCATCAGCCGGCACCAGCCAGGAACCGCCCACACAGTCCACATTGGGCAAAGCCAAAAACTCCTGCGCATTGGCGGCGTTGATCCCGCCAGTGGGACAAAAGTGCGCTTCAGGAAAAGGGCCCGACCAGGCCTTGAGCATGGCCGAGCCACCAGCAGGCATGGCCGGAAAAAATTTCAAGGCCTGAAAGCCCGCATCCATGGCCGCCATGATCTCGCTGGCTGTTGACACGCCAGGCAGCCAGGGCAGGCCCACCTGCTGGGCGGCCTGGGCCAGGGCCGGGGTGAAGCCGGGACTGACCAGAAAGCGCGCACCGGCCTGCTGCGCTGCCAGCACATCGGCCGGGTTGCGCACTGTGCCAGCGCCCACCACCGCCTGCGGCACTTCACGCGCTATCGCTGACATGCAGTCCAGGGCCTGCGGTGTGCGCAAGGTGATCTCCAGCATGCGAATGCCCCCGGCCAATAGCGCCCGGGCCAAGGGCACAGCCTGGGCGACATCATGCAAAACAATGACCGGAATGACTGGCGCATCCTGCATGACTTGCAATGCGGAGAGGGGCTGCATGCACTGATCTTAGCCGAGCCCGCTGAACACCATCCTTAACCAAGCGGTGAGCCTGCCAGGCTGACTGACTCACATATTGCGCCGATATTGACCGCCCACCTCGAACAAGGCGCTGGTAATCTGGCCCAGGGAGCAGACGCGCACCGCATCCATCAGCACCTCGAACACATTTTTGTTCTCGATCACAGCCTGTTGCAAACGGGCAAGTTGCCTGGGCGCTTGTTCGGCATGACGGGAATGGAAGTCCTGCAGGCGCTTGAGTTGCGACTGCTTTTCTTCCTCGGTTGAACGCGCCAGCTCCAGCTTCTCAGGCACTGGGTCGCCGTGCGGATTGCGGAAGGTATTGACGCCAATGATGGGCAACTCGCCGGTATGTTTGAGCATTTCATAGTGCATGCTCTCGTCCTGGATGCGGCCACGCTGGTAGCCGGTTTCCATGGCGCCCAGCACGCCGCCGCGCTCGCTGATGCGCTCAAACTCAGCCAACACCGCCTCTTCCACCAGCTCGGTCAGCTCCTCGATGACGAAGGCGCCCTGGCTGGGGTTTTCATTCTTGGCCAGGCCCCATTCACGGTTGATGATGAGCTGGATCGCCATGGCCCGGCGCACGCTGTCTTCAGTCGGGGTGGTGATCGCCTCGTCAAAGGCATTGGTGTGCAGGCTGTTGCAGTTGTCGTAGATCGCAATCAGGGCTTGCAGGGTGGTGCGGATGTCGTTGAACTGGATCTCCTGCGCATGCAGGCTGCGCCCGGAAGTCTGGATGTGGTATTTGAGTTTCTGGCTGCGCTCATTAGCCCCATATTTCTCCTTCATCGCCACCGCCCAGATGCGCCGCGCCACCCGCCCCATCACGGTGTACTCGGGGTCCATTCCGTTGGAGAAGAAGAATGACAGGTTGGGCGCGAAATCATCGATGTGCATGCCACGCGCCAGATAGGCCTCGACCAGGGTAAAGCCATTGGACAGCGTGAAGGCCAACTGGCTGATCGGGTTGGCGCCAGCTTCGGCGATGTGGTAACCGCTGATCGACACCGAGTAGAAGTTGCGCACCCCATGGTGAACAAAATACTCGGCAATGTCACCCATCACCTTGAGGCTGAATTCGGTGGAGAAGATGCAGGTGTTCTGGCCCTGGTCTTCCTTCAGGATGTCGGCCTGCACCGTGCCGCGCACGTTTTCCAGCACCCAGGCCCGGACCTTTTGAGCCTCGGTGGCGCTGGGGCTGCGCCCATTGTCGCGCTCGAATTTGTCCAAGTACTGATCGATGGCCGCATTCATGAACATGGCCAGAATCGTGGGCGCCGGGCCATTGATCGTCATGCTGACCGAGGTGGTCGGGTCGCACAAATCAAAACCGTCGTAGAGCACTTTGAGGTCATCCAGGGTGGCGATCGAGACACCCGAATTTCCCACCTTGCCGTAGATATCCGGGCGCAGGTCGGGGTCGCTGCCATATAGGGTGACCGAGTCAAACGCAGTGGACAAGCGCTTGGCCGGCATGCCCGCGCTCAGGAGCTTGAAGCGGCGGTTGGTGCGGAAGGGGTCGCCCTCGCCAGCGAACATACGGGTCGGATCTTCGTTTTCGCGCTTGAAGGCAAAGACGCCGGCGGTGTAGGGATAGCTGCCTGGCACATTCTCCAGCATCAGCCATTTGAGAATTTCGCCATGGTCTTCGAACTTGGGCAGCGACACCTTGCGAATGGTGGTGCCTGAGAGGGTCTGGCTGGTGAGCGCGGTGCGGATTTCCTTGTCGCGAATCTTCACCACATAGTGCTCACCCGCATAGGCCATCTGCATGGCCGGCCATTGCGCCAGCAGTTGCCTGGCATCGGTATCGAGCATCAATTCGCGCTGTTTTGCCAGATCGATCACCGCTTCGGCCGCCTTGGCGCGGTTGGGCTTGTCTTTCTTCAGCATTTCGGCCGAAGCCAGCAACTGCTGCAGCTCACGCGCAATCTGCACCTGCTCCTGCGCGCGATGCTTGTAGCCGCGCACGGTGTCTGTGATCTCGGCCAGATAGCGGCTGCGCTGCGCCGGCACAATCGAGGCCTGGTTGCTGCTGTGACGCAGCGCCACCCTTGGTAGCCGGCCCGCCTGTAGCGACAAACCCAGTTCAGCGAGCCGGGGCTTTACAGCCTGGTAGAGGGCGCTCACCCCATCGTCATTGAAGCGCGCCGCCATGGTGCCAAAGACCGGCATCTGCTCGGGCGACTGGCCCCAGGCCTCGCGGTTACGCTGCACCTGTTTGGCCACATCGCGCAGGGCATCAGCGGCGCCCTTGCGGTCGAATTTGTTGATCGCCACAAACTCGGCGAAATCGAGCATGTCGATTTTTTCCAACTGGCTGGCCGCGCCAAACTCAGGGGTCATCACATACAGCGGCACATCCACATGCGGCACGATGGCCGCATCGCCCTGGCCGATGCCAGAGGTCTCCACAATCACCAGGTCAAAGCCAGCGCATTTGCAGGCCGCCAGCACATCCGGCAAGGCCGCGCTGATCTCACTGCCGGCTTCGCGTGTGGCCAGGCTGCGCATGAAGACACGGTTGCCGGTGTCGCCACCGGGCCGCCCCAGGGCGACAGCAGCACCCTCGGGGGGCAGCGAACCACGCGCAGACGGGAGCGCGGGAGCATGTTGCCTCCAGGGCGCAATCGCGTTCATGCGGATGCGGTCACCCAGCAAGGCGCCGCCGCTTTTGCGGCGCGATGGGTCAATGCTGATCACTGCCAACCGCAGGCGGTCGTCCTGATCCATGCGCAAACGACGGATCAGCTCATCGGTGAGGCTTGATTTGCCCGCACCGCCGGTTCCGGTGATCCCCAAAACCGGAATCTTGCACGCCTGGGCTTGCTCGCGCAGCGCCTGTAGATGTTTTTTGCCCAGCTTGCCGTTTTCAAGCGCGGTCATCAGCTGCGCCAGGGCGCGCCAGGCCGACTCGCTGTGCCCCTGGATGGCCGTCAGGTTCTGGGGGGCATATATGCTGAGATCCTGGTCACAGCGCATGACCATTTCGCCAATCATGCCCTGCAGGCCCATGCGCTGCCCATCCTCCGGGCTGTAGATGCGCGCCACACCGTAGTCGTGCAATTCACGGATTTCGGGGGCAACAATCACCCCACCGCCGCCGCCAAACACCTGGATATGCTCGCCGCCGCGCGCCTTGAGCAGATCCACCATGTACTTGAAGTATTCAACATGGCCGCCCTGGTAGGAGCTCACAGCAATGCCCTGCACATCTTCCTGCAGGGCAGCGGTCACTACCTCGTCCACGCTACGGTTATGCCCCAGATGGATTACCTCGGCGCCCATGCTCTGCAGGATGCGGCGCATGATGTTGATGGCGGCATCATGGCCATCAAAGAGGCTGGCCGCCGTCACAAAGCGTACCTTGTGCTTGGGCCGGTAGTTGGCCAGAGCCTGATATTCGGCGGACAAATCAGTCATGGCGGCAGTTTAGAAAGAAGGCGGGCTTGACGTTGACGTTAACGTCAATCTTACCGCGCCAGACTCGTTTCCGGTCTGTGCAAGGAAAAAGGGGCGCTGGTGCGCCCCTTTTTCGCTTTGGCAATAACTGCAGATCTTTAGCGGTAGAGCACCTGCGGCAGCCACAGGCCAATGGCCGGGAATTGGTACAGCAGGAAGATGGCCACCACCTGAATGCCCATGAAGGGCATCATGCCGGCAAAGATCTGGTTCAGCGTCACATGGGGCGGGCTCACACCCTTGAGGTAAAAAGCCGCCATCGCCACTGGCGGCGAGAGGAAGGCGGTTTGCAGGTTCAATGCCACCAGCAGCCCGAAGAAAAGCGGGTCAACGCCAAAGTTGTCCAGCAAGGGGATAAAAATAGGCATGAAGATCACGATGATCTCGGTCCACTCCAGCGGCCACCCCAGAATAAAGATGATGACTTGGCTCAAGATCAGAAACTCGGTCTTGCTGAGGTTCATCGACATGACCCACTTTTCCACTAGTTCCTGGCCACCCAATAGGGCGAAGGCCGCAGAAAAGATAGCTGAGCCGACAAACAGCCAGCACACCATGGCCGATGTCTTGGCGGTGAGGAATACGCTCTCCTTGACCACGTCCATCGTCAATTGCCTGTAGGCAGCGGCCAGCAGGAAGCCACCAAGTGCACCCACGGCAGCCGCTTCGGTCGGCGTGGCCAGGCCCATCACAATAGACCCCAGCACGGAGAGTATGAGCACCAGCAGCGGGAAGAAGCTGGTCAGCAGCATCTTGAAAACTTCGAGCCGGGTGAAGCTCAGCAGCGCATAGAAGACCGCCAGCGCCGCAGCACCTGCGCCCAAGCCTATCCAATAGCCAGTGGGGGCGGGTTGGGTGCTTTGGGCAGCCGTTTCACCTGCTGCCGTGACGGCAGCAGGTGTGGCCGAAGCCGCAGCAGCTTGCTCCTTGATCGCATCGGCCGGCTCTTTCACGGCTTCGTCCTTGGCACCTGGCGGCTCTTTCACGCCATCGTCGTCTTCCGAGCCAGGCGGCGCTTGCAATCCGCCTGCACTTTCCTGATTTTCCTCAGCGTTACCCTCACCCATGGCTTGCAAGGTGGCCTCTTCTTCCACTGGGGGCAAAGTGGTCACGCTGGAATAACTCCACAGTGCCACCACGGCAAACAGAATAGCCGGCATCAGCACCACGCCCAACTGTTTGAGGATGTAGCTGGTTGGCACATCCTGATTGCGCTGACCCTTGAGGGCGTTGAGCAGCGCCGGCAGGGCGCGCGCGCCATGGGAGGGGGCCACTTTTTCCAACAGGGGCGGCAGCGGCACATAGCGCTCTTTTTCAGACAGCGGCGGCGCCATCGAGGGCTTGAGCTTGGCCACGATGATGACATAGCCGATGTACAAGCCTGCCAACATGAGGCCCGGGAAAAATGCGCCGGCATAGAGCTGGACCACGGAAACACCGGCAGTGGCGCCATAGACGATCAACATCACCGAGGGCGGAATCAAGATGCCCAAACAACCGCCAGCGGTGATAGCGCCGGCCGACATCTTCACATCATAGCCAGCACGCAGCATTTGCGGCAAGGCCAGCAGACCCATCAAAGTCACCACCGCCCCCACAATGCCGGTGGCGGTGGCGAACACCGCGCAGGTCACCAGGGTGGCCACAGCCAGCGCGCCAGGCAGACGCATCAAGGCCAGGTGCAGGCTCTTGAACAGCTTCTCGATCAGGTTGGCACGCTCCACGAGGTAACCCATGAATACGAACAGGGGGATCGAGATCAGCACATCATTGCCCATCACCTTGAAGGCCGCTGACACCATCAGGTCCAGGGTCTTGCTGGTGTCCTTGTCATAGGCCAGCCAGGTGAAGATCATGCCCATACCCATGAGGGTGAAGGCGGTGGGGAAGCCCAGCATAATGGCCACTACCACCAGCGAGAGCATAAGCAGGCCGATGTGGCCGTTGGAGATTTTTTCGGCACCAATCAGCATGGCCAGCGCACCGGCGATGATGAGCGCCATCAGGCTGAAGCCGAACCAGAGTTCTTTCTTGATTTTCATTTGGCGTTGCCCTCATGCTTTACGTATTTGTCGAGGGCGGCAATGTCTTCGTCTTTCACGTTCACCATCTGCTTGAGTTTGTCCACATCCACCTCCTCCACGTCGGCCTCGCGCGAGGGCCACGCCCCATCGCGGATACAGATCATGCAGCGGATGATTTCCACGATGCCTTGCAGCAGCAAGATGCCACCCGACAACGGGATGATGAATTTGAAGGGATACAGAGGCAAGGGCTCGGCCGAGAAGGTCTGCTCGCGAATGGCCAGCGACTCGCCAAAGTAGGTCCAGCCGGCATAGGTCAGGGCCGTGATACCGGGCAGGAAGAAGACGAAGTAAAGGATCAGGTCTATCCAGGCCTGGGTGCGCGGCTCGAAAAAACCGTAGAGCACGTCGCCACGCACATGCCCGTTCTTGGACAAAGTGTAGGCGCCGGCTGTCATGAATAAGGTGCCATACATCATGATCTGGAAGTCGAGCATCCAGGCATGCGGCTGGTTCAGCACATAGCGCGAAAAAACCTCCCAGCTGATGGTGGCGGTGAGGACGATGGCGGCCCAGGCAAAGGCCTTGCCAATGAAAGTGGACAGGCGATCCACCGAGAGAAGTAAATTCTGCATCTGCACTTCGTATTTTTTGCTGATAAACACTAAGGGCGCCACAGCTTTCACTGCAGCGCCCTCACGGGTAAAAGCCCTATTTTAACGACTTACGCCTTGGCAGCTTTCTTGCCAAAGTAGTGGTTGGCGGCCATCTTGAAGTCCACGGTGTAGTCGTTCCACCATTGGGTAGTGCGCTCGGCATATGCGCGCTGAGAATCGAGCACCTTTTTGAACAGCGGGTTCTCGCCACCTTTTTTAGCCATGATCTTGTCCCAGGAGGCCAACTGAGCTTGGAGCAGTGTGTTGGGGGTTTTCCAGAACTTGATACCAGCCTTCTTCAGCTCGATGTAGTCTTTGGAGTTGCGGTCGGCAGCTTTCCAGCTCATATCGGCGCTGGCAGCTTGCACAGCGTAATCGATGATGGACTTGAGTTCAGCTGGCAGAGCGTTGAGCTTGGCCTTGTTGAACAGAATCTCAAACTGCTCGCCAGACTGGTGGAAGCTCTGCAGCATGCAGTTTTTCACCACGTCGGGGAAGCCCAGCAGGCGGTCAGAGGTGGCATTGTTGAACTCTGCGCCATCGAGCAGGCCGCGATCCAGCGCCGGCACAATCTCGCCACCGGGCAATGGGTTCACAGCAGCGCCCATGTCGGTGTACATGTCAACAGCCAGACCCACGGTGCGGAACTTCTGGCCCTTGAGGTCGGCCGCCTTGGTGATCGGCTTCTTGAACCAGCCAAAGGGCTGGGTGGGCATGGGGCCATACAGGTAGGACACCACATCCATATTGATCGACTTGTAGATCTCTTCCAGCAGGGCCTTGCCGCCGCCGTAGTAGTGCCAAGCCAGCAGGATGTTGGGATCCATGCCGAAGGAAGGACCTGAGCCCCAAAGCGCCAGAGCAGACTGCTTACCGTAGTGGTAGGCCACCACGCCATGGCCGCCATCTAGGGTGCCCTTGTTCACAGCTTCCAGCAACTGAAAAGCCGGGACCACGGAACCGGCAGGCAACACTTCAATCTTGAGCTTGCCACCCGACATGTCGTTGACCTTCTTGGCGAAGTCGTTGGCGTACTCATGGAAAATATCCTTGGACGGCCAGGTGCTCTGGAAACGCAGGCTGGTGGATGTTTGGGCAGTGGAGACCATGGGGGCTGCCATGGCGCCAGCCGCTACGGCAACGCTTTTGAGCAGACCACGGCGTTGAGTTAACTTGGTCATTGTTCAGTCTTCCTTAAAAAAGTTAAAAAAGTTGGTTTTCCAACATCGCTTTCCGGTGAATTGTTACCGATTAGGACAATAAAACCCCCAAAAAAACAACTGTTTTACTCGGGGTTTTCACTAGGTTGGTGTACAGACCATTACTGATCTCCACATGCCATGAGGTCCTGAATTGAGCAATTTCTGAGATTTTCGAAGCTTTCAATGGTCTGGCAAGCGGTGGGTAGATAATTTTAAGCGCCCCATGACTGACTGTCGCCACAGCAGACCTTGGGCGCCAAGCTTGCCTTTACCTTTTCTGTGCAGTCTTGCGCTGTCTTTAAATGCCCCGCACCATGAATCCAATCCAGCTTTTTGATCCGGTCTCCAGCACCTACACCTACATCCTCTTCGACGACGTTTCTCGCGAGGCCCTGATCATCGACCCGGTGGACGAGCAGCTCGAGCGTGATCTGCATGTGCTCAAGGAACACGGCCTGAAGCTGCGCTGGGCGCTTGAAACCCATACCCACGCTGACCACATCACCAGCGCAGCCCAGCTGGCCGAGCACACTGGCGCCCTGACCGCTGCCCCCGCAGCTTGCGGCATCAGTGCGGCAGCGGTTCAGCTGAAGGACGGCAGCGCCTTGAAATTTGGCAGTCAAGTCCTGAAAGCTCTCAGCACGCCGGGGCATACCGCGGGCAGCATGAGCTATTTCTGGGAAACCGGTGGCCCGCGCCATGTGTTCACTGGCGACGCCTTGCTGATCAACGGCTGCGGCCGCACAGATTTTCAGTCGGGCAGCCCACAGGCGCTGTATCACAGCCTGACCCAAATACTTTTTGCCTTGCCGGATGACACCCTGGTCTGGCCCGGCCACGACTACCAGGGCCGCAGCCACTCCACCATCGGGCAGGAAAAAGCCAGCAATGCCCGGGTGGCTGGGCGCAGCCTGGCCGAGTTCGTGGCCATCATGGACTCGCTCCATCTGCCCAAACCTCGGCGCATCGATGAGGCCGTGCCGGCCAATCTGCTCTCCGGCTTGCGCCATGACGCAGGCGGTGCTGGCCTTCTTTATCAACTGCCTGCCGAGGGCTACGCTGGCGACGTCTCCCCGCATCTGGCCTATCAATGGTGGCGCTCGGGACAAGCTGTGTTGATCGATGTGCGCTCGGACGCAGAACGGGAGTGGGTTGGTTTTATCCCCGAGGCGGTGGGCTTGGCCTGGAAGCAATGGCCCGGCATGGTGCCCAACCCCGACTTTGATGCCGGCCTGCAGGCAGCCCTGGCGCACGGCCAGAAAGCGCTGCTCCTATGCAGAAGCGGCGTGCGTTCGATTGCCGCCGCCAAACATGCGACCAGCCTGGGGCTGGAGGCCTACAACATCCTGGAGGGCTTTGAAGGCAACCCGGATGAGCATGCGCATCGGGGCCAAAAGGGCGGCTGGCGATTTCATGGCCTGCCCTGGCGGCAAGGCTGATCTGCCATGCCCACCGATAATGGGCGTATTTTTCTGACGCTGCAGCATGAGTTTTTTGGCAATTGACGTAGGCAATACCCGCCTCAAGTGGGCCTTGTTCGAGCACGCACGACCTGGCGCCAGCATCCTGGCTCAGGGCGCCGAATTTCTAGACCATATTGACAAGCTGGCCGAAGGCCCTTGGTCCAAGCTGCCCGCACCCAAACAGATGCTGGGCTGTGTGGTGGCCAGCGACGCGGTCAAGCACCGGGTTGAGGGCCAGATGGAAATCTGGGATGTGTCGCCCCAATGGGTGGTGGCCAGCGCCCGCGAGGCCGGACTGAGCAATGGCTATGACCACCCGGCCCGCCTGGGGCCCGATCGCTGGGTGGCGATGATCGGCGCCTGGCACCGCATGCTGGCCATGGGCGGTTCGCCTCGCCCCATTGTGGTGGCCATGGTGGGCACCGCGGTGACGGTGGAGGCGATTGACGCCAATGGAAAATTTCTGGGTGGCTACATCCTGCCCGGCCACGGCATCATGCTGCGTGCGCTGGAGTCTGGCACTGCCGGGCTGCATGTGCCCACCGGGGAAGTCAAGCCCTTTCCCACCAACACCAGTGATGCACTGACCAGTGGTGGCACTTACGCCATTGCTGGCGCCATGGAACGCATGGTCCAGCATGTCCGCCAGCACTGCGGCACCGAGCCCTGGTGTGTGATGGCCGGTGGCGCCGGCTGGAAAATGGCACCCAGCCTGTCTGCCAAGTTTGACCTGGTTGATTCGCTGGTATTTGACGGCCTGCTGCAGATCGCCTTGAGCCGGGCCGGAGCTAGTGGAACTTAGCCGCCAGCCACACTTACTCGATCTGTCCGCGCCAACCAACTCTCGGCCAGTTGAACCCAGTAGCTGGCGCCCAAAGGTATCAGGTCGTCGTTGAAGTCATAGCTGGGGTTGTGCAGCATGCAAGGGCCTTCCCCGTGCCCCAGGGTTCGATGCGCCCCATCGCCATTGCCGATAAAGCAGTAAGCACCAGGCTTTTCCTGCAGCATGAAGGAAAAATCTTCGGCGCCCATGGTCGGCTCCTGCTTGAGGACTTGCGACTCGCCTACCAATTCAGCCATCACCTTGCGCGCAAAGCCCACTTCGTGTTCGGTGTTGATGACCGGCGGATAGTTGCGCTTGAACTCAAACTCATTACTCAGTCCAAAGGCCGCGCACAGGTGTTGGGTCAGCTCCCGCATGCGCCGCTCAATCAGGTCCAGGACCTCCAGGGTGAAGGTACGCACGGTGCCCCGTAACTCGCAGCTATCCGGTATCACATTGGAGGCCTCTCCCGCGTGGATCATGGTGACCGAGATCACGCCAGCATCGATCGGCTTTTTGTTGCGGCTGATGATGGTCTGGAAAGCCTGCACCAGCTGGCAAGCTGTGGTGACCGGGTCCAGCCCGTTGTGGGGCATGGCCGCGTGAGCGCCCTTGCCACGCAGAAGAATGCGAAATTCGTTGCTGGAGGCCATGACCGGCCCTGGGCTCAAGGCAAAGCTGCCCACCGGCAAGCCGGGCCAGTTGTGCATGCCAAAGACCGCCTCCATGGGAAACTGGGTAAACAGCCCGTCCTGCACCATTTCTCGACCGCCACCCCCACCCTCTTCGGCCGGCTGAAAGATCAGGTAGACCGTGCCATCAAAATTGCGCTGCTGGGCCAGATGTTTGCCCGCCGCCAGCAACATGGCAGTGTGGCCATCATGACCGCAAGCATGCATTTTTCCGGCATGCTGGCTGGCATGGGCAAAGGTGTTCACCTCGCTGATCGGCAGTGCGTCCATATCCGCGCGCAGCCCAATCGCCCGTTGCGATGAGCCGGCCTGGATGATGCCCACCACGCCCGTACGCCCCAGGCCCCGATGCACCTGGATACCCCATTTCCCGAGCTGCTGGGCCACCAGCTCGCTGGTTTTGATCTCCTCAAAACACAGCTCCGGGTGGGCATGGATTTCCCGCCG
>JAFMJA010000135.1 GCA_017853735.1 Burkholderiaceae bacterium
CCGGGATCCACCATGACCGCAAATCGGGGGAGAAACTGTTTGCACTGGCTGATGAGCAAGTCCACCTGGGTGGAAGCAGTCAGTGCAAACACTTCGAAACGATCGGGATGGCGGGCAATCACATCCAGTGTGTTTCGGCCGATGGAGCCGGTTGCGCCAAGAATGGTGACCCGCTGCTTCATCGAGCGCTCAGGGCGAACAGCATCATGGCCAGAGGCAAAGTCGGCAAGAGCGCATCGATCCTGTCAAGCACCCCGCCGTGTCCGGGTAACAGTTGGCTGCTGTCCTTGACCCCGGCACTACGCTTGACCAAAGACTCCACCAGGTCCCCCACCACGCTCATGCCGGTGATCAGCAACAAGGACAGCACCATCAGGAAAACACCGCCGCCCACACTCAGGTAGGCCATGAAACTCGACCCAGGCACCATCCCGCTCAGCTCCAGCCCGCGCCAGACAAAAGCCACAGCAACAACGCAGACGAGCCCGCCCAGAACCCCTTCCCAGGTCTTGCCTGGACTGATGCTTGGCGCCAGCTTGGCGGCCACCCACCGGCCGCCCCATTTTCTGCCCGCAAAGTAAGCCCCAATATCTGCCGCCCAAACCAGCGCCATCACGGATATCAGAAAACCTGCTCCGATTCTGTGTGCATGGGCGGCGGCCAGCCAGGTCAGCCATGCCGCCAACAGCCCCCCCAACAACCGAACAGGTTGAGGCAGCTTGCTCCAACTGGCGACACCAGCTTTGAGAAGGGCTGCTCCCAGCAAGATCCAGGCTGAACCAGCCGCCACCCAAAACCCAGTCATAGGCCGATCGGCAAGCCCAAGGTCCCAGGCCATGACGCATGCCAGCAGGCACGCAAAAGCAGACATCCAGGCGCCCAACTGCCCCAATCCATTGAGGCGACCCCATTCCCATCCGGCGGCTGCCAGCAAGACCAAGGTCACACTTCGCCAGGCCCAGAGTGGTGGATAAAGAAGTGGCGGTATCAGCAACAACAGCAGGCAGGCAGCAGTGAGGATGCGCAGTTTAAGCATGCCTGGGATTTTGATCCAAATCAGGAGGATTTCCCCGCATCCTTGGGATGAAGGAGTTGGGAAGAGGTCTGACCGAAGCGGCGCTCGCGGCCAGAGAATGCGGCAATCGCCCGATCCAGTTCAGCGTCATCAAAATCAGGCCATAGTCGTTCGCTGAAATAAAGTTCGGCGTAAGCCGCCTGCCAGAGCAAAAAATTACTCAAACGCATCTCACCGCCGGTACGGATGATCAAATCCGGGTCTGGCACATGCGCCATTGCCATGCTCGAGGCCAGACTGGCCTCCGTGATGGCCTGACCCGATGCACACAGTTTGGTCGCTGCCTGGGCCACATCCCAGCGGCCGCCATAATTGAAACAGATGTTGAGTACCAGCCGATTGCCCTGGGCAGTCGCCGATTCAGCCTGTGCCAGACCGGCACAGATCTTTTCAGACAGGCCCGTGCGTTCGCCGACAAAATGCAGTTGCACCCCATCTTTTCGTAGTTGCGCCACCTCCTTGCCAAGGGCCGTTGCCAGCAGATCCATCAAGCCAGAGACTTCATCGGCAGGCCGGCGCCAGTTTTCGGAGGAGAAAGCAAACACGGTGAGCACAGCCACGCCGCGCTGGACACAGGCCCGGATACATTGCCTGAGACTTTCCATGCCCTGGCGGTGACCAGCCAGACGGGGCATCAGGCGCTTGTTCGCCCAACGGCCGTTGCCGTCCATGACGATAGCGATGTGATGCGGCGCTTGACTCATGGCGGGCAAGAAAACCTCAAGAGCCTAGCCGCCAATCAAAAAAGCGCAAACAGCTCATCAGGCGGGAGCCAGAAACAGCGCCGAGATAGAAAAGTGAGAAAAGGATGGAGACTTGCAAGGCGCCTGCTCTCAGACCGCCATGATTTCTTGTTCCTTTGCGGATACCAACTGATCAATGGAGGCCACATGCCGATCGGTCAGCTTCTGGATATCGGCCTCAGAGCGCTTCTGATCATCCTCGGACGCCAGCTTGTCCTTGACTAGCTTTTTCACCGCCTCGTTGGCATCGCGCCGAAGATTGCGCACAGCGATCTTGGCATTCTCGCCTTCATGGCGTACCAGCTTGGTCATTTCCTTGCGCCGCTCTTCGCTCATGGGCGGCATGGGCACCCGGATCAAATCTCCCATGGAGGCAGGGTTGAGACCCAGGTCACTCTCACGGATGGCTTTTTCAATCTTGGCGCCCATGCCTTTTTCCCAGGGCTGCACGCTGATGGTGCGCGCATCCAACAAGGACACATTGGCCACCTGGTTGAGTGGCACCTGGGAGCCGTAATACTCCACCTGAATGGCATCCAGCAGGGCTGGGTTAGCCCGGCCGGTTCGTATCTTGGAGAGGTTGTTTTTCAAGGCATCGATGGACTGATCCATCTTGGATTCGATGCTTTTTTTGATATCGACTATGGTCATTTCTGTACTCCTTGCGACTTGTCGGCGCACTCAGGCGTATACCAGGGTGCCCTCATCCTCACCCATGACCACCCGCTTCAGGGCGCCATGCTTGATGATGGAGAAAACCTTGATCGGCAATTTCTGGTCACGGCACAGGGCAAACGCGGTGGCATCCATGATGCCCAGGTTGCGCGCCATGGCTTCGTCAAAGCTCAGCTTGCTGTAGCGGGTGGCAGCAGGGTCCTTTTTGGGATCGGCGGAGTAAACACCATCCACCTTGGTCGCCTTCAATACCACTTCGGCACCGATCTCGGCGCCGCGCAGTGCGGCAGCGGTGTCGGTGGTGAAAAAAGGATTGCCGGTACCAGCGGCAAATACAACCACCTTGCCCTCTTCAAGATACTGCAGGGCCTTGGGGCGTACATAGGGCTCGACCACCTGCTCGATGGCAATGGCCGACATCACCCGCGCCGTCAGCCCTGCCTTGTTCATGGTATCGGCCAGGGCCAGAGCGTTCATGACCGTGGCCAGCATGCCCATGTAGTCGGCCGTTGCCCGGTCCATGCCAACCGATCCGCCAGCGACGCCGCGAAACAGGTTGCCACCGCCAATCACCACCGCCAGTTCAACTCCAAGTCGGGTGACTTCTGCCACCTCCTGCACAATGCGCTGAATCGTGGCATGGTTGATGCCAAAGGCATCCTCACCCATCAAAGCCTCACCCGACAGCTTGAGCAGAATGCGCTTATGGGCTGGATGATTGGCGGGCATCAGGGCGTCTCCTTGAATGGCTTGTTGGGGCGGGTCCCTCGAATCACCTGAATGTCGGACCAGTCGTATGGTACGGTATTTGAAAAAAAGCCGGTTCAGCCAGCCTGCTTGGCAGCAGCCACCTGAGCAGCCACTTCGGCAGCGAAATCGTCTGTCCTTTTTTCGATACCCTCACCCACCACGTAAAGGGTGAAAGACTTCACCGCAGTGGCTTTTTCCTTGAGCATCTGCTCAACCGTCTGCTTGTCATTTTTGACAAAGGGCTGGTTAAACAACGAAACCTCTTTCAGGTATTTCTGCACCGAGCCTTCAATCATCTTGGCAGCGATGTCAGCCGGCTTGCCCGACTCGGCCGCCTTGGCTGTGGCAACTGAACGTTCCTTGGCAATCAGGTCTGCTGGTACATCCGAACTGGTCAGCGCCACAGGCTTCATCGCCGCAACATGCATGGCTACATCTTTGGCTGCCACCTCATTGCCATCGAACTCCACCACTACCCCAATGCGTGTTCCATGCAGGTAAGAGGCCAGCTTGGCGCTGGATGAAAAACGCTTGAATCGGCGGAAGGACATGTTCTCGCCGATTTTCCCGATCAGGCCCTTGCGCACTTCTTCCAGGGTGGGTCCGAAACCGTCCTGGCTGTAAGGCAAGGCGACGAGCGCGGCCAGGTCAGCGGGATTGTGTTTGACGATGAGTTCAGCAGCCGCCCTGGCCAAGGCCAGAAAACTGTCGTTTTTGGTGACGAAGTCGGTTTCACAGTTGACCTCGATCATGGCGCCCTGCGAACCCTCAATGCAGCTGGCCACGACGCCTTCAGCGGTCACGCGTGAGGCGGCTTTGCCGGCCTTGGTGCCCAATTTGACGCGTAGTACTTCTTCGGCTTTGGCCATATCGCCGTCGGCCTCGGTCAGCGCCCTCTTGCATTCCATCATCGGGGCGTCGGTTTTGGCGCGCAGTTCAGCGACCATGCTTGCAGTGATAGCAGCCATTGTTTTCTCCGTAATCAGTTCAACTCAAATCAAAATCAACTTAAAAAAAAGGGGCACTACGCGCCCCTTGGGTCTGGAAATTGGCAACTCAGGAGGAGGCTTCATCCACTTCCACAAATTCATCGCCGGTCTCGGCTGTCACAGCCTTGACGACATCGTCCACCGCATTGGCGCGTCCTTCCAGAATGGCGTCGGCAATGCCGCGGGCATACAAGGTGACGGCCTTGGAGGAGTCATCGTTGCCAGGAATCACGTAATCAATGCCTTCGGGCGAATGGTTGGAATCGACCACGCCAATCAGCGGAATTCCAAGCTTTTGGGCCTCGGCCACAGCAATCTTGTGGTAGCCGACGTCGATCACAAAAATCGCATCGGGCAGGTTGTTCATATCCTGAATACCGCCAATGTCTTTTTCAAGCTTATCCATTTCACGCACAAACATGAGCTGTTCCTTCTTGCTCATGGCGTCCAGGCCGATTTCCTGCTGGGCCTTCATATCCTTCAGGCGCTTAATCGAAGTCTTGACCGTTTTGAAGTTGGTCAGCATGCCACCCAGCCAACGCTGGTCAACATAGGGCACGCCAGCTCGCTTGGCCTCGGCAGCAACGATATCGCGGGCTGTTCGCTTGGTACCGACCATCAGGACCGTTCCGCGCTTGGCAGCCAGTTGTCTGGCAAACTTGGCGGCCTCCTGGAACATCGGCAAAGACTTTTCCAGGTTGATGATATGAATCTTGTTGCGATGGCCAAAAATAAAGGGGGCCATCTTGGGATTCCAGAAGCGGGTCTGGTGTCCGAAGTGGACACCGGCTTCCAGCATTTGACGCATGGTCGTGGACATGAAACTGCTCCAAAGGTTAGGTCTAAAATTCGGCTCGCTGATCACAGCGCAAGCGCCCTTAAGGACTGACTTGTGATCGCTGCAACACCTGGAATGAGCCGATTTGCGTTTTCTTCACTCCAAAAGAACATACTTCTCTTGTGCAAAGCCTTGGAATTCTAACATAAATGCCATCCCTCTCTAAGCCAAACGCGGATCTGCACGACCTGCGCCAAGCCATCCTCCAGCAACGCAGCAGTTCCGCCGCCGAGATGGAGCGCGCCATTGATGCCGCCAGCTCACCGGCTTGTGCGCATGCCCTGGTCAAACCAAATTTTGAAGAGGCACGTCGTGCAGCCGCTGCTGCTGACCCCGCCAGTCCTCTGGCAGGACTGGCGGTTTCAGTGAAGGACCTTTTCGATGTGGCGGGCCAGGCCACACCGGCTGGGTCGCTGATCCTGGCTAATGCGCCACCCGCGAGCAAGGATGCCACTGCGGTAGCTCGCTTGCGTGCCGCGGGAGCCTCATTCATTGGCCGCAGCAATATGAGCGAATTTGCATTCTCCGGTGTTGGCATCAATCCACATTACGGCACCCCAGCCAATGCAGCCATGACCGACAGGCCGCGGATTCCCGGCGGCTCCACCAGTGGTGGCGCCATCACCGTGGCAACCGGCGCAGCCCATGTTGGCTTGGGCTCGGACACCGGGGGCTCCATCCGGATTCCAGCTGCACTCAATGGTTTGGTCGGTTTTAAAAGCACAGCCCGGCTGGTGCCCACCGAAGGTGCCTTGCCGCTGTCTTTTACGCTGGACACAGTCAGCGCGATCACCCACTCGGTTCGAGACGCTGTTCTGGTCCACGAAATTCTGGCCCATCGTCAGGTGCCGCTGAAGAAGGCCCCCTTATCTGCCTATCGACTGGCTGTGGCCCGTACTTTGATGCTTGAAGACCTGGAGCCCCCAGTGGCCATTGCCTTTGAAAAGGCTTTGGCCAGCTTACGTGCTGCTGGCGCTCGCATCGATGAGATTGCCCTGAGTGAATTGGCTGAGCTAGGACCGATGCAGGCCAACGGTACTTTTTCACCTGCGGAGAGCTACCAATGGCATCGCGAGCTGATTGCCCGACACAGTGCTCGATACGACCCACGGGTATTGGCCCGCATCATGCGCGGCGCAAGCATGTCGGCGGCTGATTACGTCGAACTCCTACTTCATCGTAAAGACTGGATCGCACGCATGGGCAGCGCCCTACAGGCATACGACGCGGTCCTTTCCCCGACTGTCCCCCTGCTGGCGCCAGCCATTGCTGACCTGGCGCCTGCAACGGGCCAGGACGCATCCAAAGATGCTGCGCTTGACGCTGAGTTTTTTCGTGTCAACGGTTTGCTCCTGCGCAATCCCAGTGCGATCAATATGCTGGACGGTTGTGCGATTTCGCTTCCCTGCCAACAGCCTGGCGAGCCCCCAGTTGGTCTGATGCTTTGGCATGGCAGCCTGCACGATGACGCCCTGCTCAGCCTTGCCTTGCAGGTCGAAAATTGCCTGCAACACTGAAGGCCCCATGAAAATTGCAGTCATTGGCGCCGGCATCATCGGCGTCACCACCGCCTATGAACTGGCCTGTGATGGCCATGAAGTCACGGTCTATGAGCGCCAGATGGCAGTGGCCGAAGGCGCCAGCTTCGCCAATGCGGGTGTTCTTGCACCAGCCTATGTCACGCCCTGGGCTGCGCCTGGCATGCCCTCCAAAATCATCCTGCATCTTTTGGCACGCCATTCACCGGTGCGTTTCAGCTGGCCCCTGCGGCCCAGCGAACTGGCCTGGATGTGGAAAAGCCTACGCGCCTGCAACAAGGACGCCTATGCCCAGAATCGCCGGCGCATGCAAACCCTGGCCTTCTACAGCCGCGCATGCCTGCACAGGGTGCTGGACAGGGAAAAGATTGAGTTGGAACGGGCACAGGGCTACACCGTGCTGCTGCGCTCGGAACGCGACCGGGCCCGAATAGAGGCCAGTCTGCAGGTGCTCAAAGACAACGGCATTGCTTTCAACGAGCTCAGCCCTCAGGCGCTGCGGCAGATCGAGCCCGCCCTCAACTCCGAGACGCGCCTGTTTCAGGCGATCCACCTGCCCGATGCAGAGGTGGCCAACTGCCGGCAGTACGCCCTTTTGCTCAAAAACATCTCCCAGAACATGGGTGTGCGCTTTGCCTTCAGTGCCAAAGTCACCGCATTGTCGGCATCGCCTGCAGTCAGCCTGGCAGGTTCGGATACGCCGCAACCCATCGCCTATGACCATGTGGTGGTCTGTGCTGGCGCAGAATCTGGCAGGCTTTTGCGTCCTCTGGGCCTGAGCTTGCCGATCGCATCTGTGCATGGC
>JAFMJA010000136.1 GCA_017853735.1 Burkholderiaceae bacterium
CAGCTACAGCAACCCCCTGGTGATGAAGCTGGTCTCCAGTGAGTGGCTACAGCAATCTTTGCAGATGACCAATATCGCGCGCAAGTCGATCAATACCAGCAAACATGTGATCATCTGCGGCTACGGCCGTTGCGGCCAGAACCTGGGGCGTATCCTGGACACCCAGGCCATCCCCTACATGGCGCTCGACCTCGACCCGGACCGGGTGCGCCAGGCCAATGCCGCCGGTCATTCGGTGGCATTTGGGGATGCTTCGCGCCCTCAGGCGCTGCTGGCCGCCGGCCTGCACCGTGCCAGCGCCCTGGTCATCACCTACCTGGACATTCCCAGCTCGCTCAAGGTGCTCGCGGTGCTGCGTGAGCACGCGCCCCAACTACCGGTGATTGTGCGCACCCAGGATGACGCCTCGCTGGAGCGGCTCCAGGCTGCCGGCGCCACCGAGGTGGTACCCGAAGCCATTGAGGGTTCACTCATGTTGGCCAGTCATGCGCTGGCCTTGCTGGGCGTACCCATGCGGCGGGTGATCCGCATCGTGCAGGACCAGCGTGACGAGCGCTACAAACTGCTGCGCGGCTACTTTCACGGGCTGGATGACGCCACCCCCGAGGAAGGCGACCAGGAGCAGCTCACCAGCATCACTTTGCCGCCTGGCAGTGTCTGGTCTGGCCGTCTCCTTGCAGATCTATCGCAACAGCTTGCTGCCACGCCGGTTGTCAGCTTGCGCCGCCATGACGGCAAGACGGCTCCGCTGGACGAGCAGCTGCGCCTGGCCGCTAATGACACCCTGGTCCTGTCAGGTCGAGCCGAGGATCTGGCCCTGGCAGAAGAACTTATCATGCGAACCTGATGCACCCCACCATGCACGAGCTTCAGGTCAGCGACTATCTTCGCAAGCACATCCGCACCGTACCCGACTGGCCGGTGCCGGGGGTGCAATTTCGTGACATTACCCCGCTGTTGCAAGACCCAAAGGTTTTTCGGGTGATGGTTGACGCCTTTGTGCATCGCTACATGGACCCGCTGATGCGCCCCGATGTGGTGGCCGGTCTGGATGCGCGCGGGTTCATTCTGGGCTCGGTCATTGCGTACGAGTTGACCGTGGGCTTTGTTCCTATCCGCAAAAAGGGCAAGCTGCCATTTCATACGGTGCAGCAGAGCTATGAGCTTGAATATGGCAGCGCCACTGTCGAGCTGCACAGCGATGCGGTCAAACCCGGCCAGCGCGTGCTGCTGGTGGATGACCTGATCGCTACGGGTGGCACCATGATGGCTGGCTTGCAGCTGCTGCAAAAGCTGGGGGCTCAGGTGGTGGAGGGCTGTGCCATCGTCGATTTGCCCGAGCTTGGCGGTTCGGCCAAGCTGCGCTCGGCCGGCCTGCCGCTTTTTACCCTGCTGGATTTTGCCGGGCACTGAGTCGGGTGGCAGCGGGTCTGCAAGGCCGGCTATTTTCCGATGCAGAAGCGGGAAAAAATCTCTCCCAACAGATCCTCGTTGCTGAATTCACCGGTGATCAGGTTCAGCGCCCCTTGCGCCAGCCGCAGCTCTTCGGCCAGCAGATCGAGCGCGGGCTGCGGGCTGCTTAAATGTTCGTTCGCCAGGGCCACATGGTGCTGTACTTGGCGCAGTGCCTGAACATGGCGCTGGCGCGCGATATACAGGCCTTCCGCTTGAGCTTGCCAGCCTGCGATCTCGAGCAGCTTTGCCCGCAAGCTCTCCAGGCCTGCGCCCGTCTTGGCCGACAGGGTCAGGCCCTGGTCCGGCGTTGCGCCAGCAATGGCGTCGACCTTGTTCCATACCTCCAGCACCGGCACGGTATGGGGCAGGTGTTCACGCAATTGCCGGTCTATTTCTTGTTCGGCCTGGATGTAGTCTGCCTGGCTTTGGCGTGTCAGGTCATGCAAACGAAGCACCACATCGGCAGAACATATTTCTTCCCAGGCGCGCGCGATACCGATCTTTTCTACCTCGTCAAGGCTCTCGCGCAAACCAGCGGTGTCAATCACATGTAGTGGCACGCCCTCGATCTGGATGGTCTGTTGTACTTTGTCTCGGGTGGTTCCGGGTATTGGGGTCACAATGGCCAGCTCGGCGCCTGCCAGCGCATTGAGCAAGGAGCTCTTACCGGCGTTGGGTTGCCCGGCAATCACCACTTTGATGCCTTCACGCAAGAGGGCGCCCTGACGTGCCTGCTTCAGTGCTTGCGATAGCTTCTCACTGAGCCGATCGAGCTGGCCTTGTGCGTCTGCTTTTTTGAGGAAGTCTATTTCCTCCTCCGGAAAATCCAGCGTGGCCTCCACCAGCATGCGCAGGTGAATCATCGCTTCCCGCAAGGCGCCAACTTCGCGCGAGAACTCGCCGGCCAGCGAGCGGCTGGCGCTGCGCGCCGCCGCTTCAGTGCTGGCGTCGATGAGATCGGCAATCGCCTCGGCCTGGGCCAGGTCTATCTTGTCATTGAGAAAGGCGCGCTCGCTGAACTCCCCGGGACGAGCGATCCGCAAGCGTGCCAATTTTGGTGCCTGAGTGGCGGGGTCCATTTCAGCTGCGGCCGCCAGACAACGGGCCAGCAAGAGCTGTAACACCACCGGGCCGCCATGCGCCTGCAATTCCAGCACATCTTCTCCAGTGAATGAATGGGGTGCCGGAAAATACAAGGCCAGCCCTCGATCAATCGTCGTGCCATCGGCATCCTGAAAGCTCAGGTAGCTTGCCTCACGTGGCTTGAGTGCCCTGCCGCAAAGGGTTTGGGTCAGCGCTGCCAGCCCACGACCGGATAGGCGCACAATTCCCACCGCACCTCGCCCGGGTGCGGTGGCAATGGCGACGATTGGGTCTTGTTGGGCAGAAGACATGATGGATGAATTATCCGCACCCGCCACCCGTCTGCGGACGCTATCTCTCGCCGGCCCTCTGGTGCTGTTGCACCAGCCTTTACTTGAATTTGGGTAGGTTGAACTGGGGCGGCACGCCCATTCGGGTATTGATCAGCCACTGTTGGGCAATCGACAAGATGTTGTTGGTCAACCAGTAAAGCACCAGCCCGGCCGGAAAGAAGAAGAACATGACGCTGAATATCAGCGGCATCAACCACATCATCTTGGCCTGCATCGGGTCCGGCGGGGCCGGGTTCAGGGCAGTTTGCAGCAGGGTGGTCAGTGTCATCAGCAATGGCAGGATGTAGTAGGGGTCCATTGCCGACAGATCCTGGATCCAGCCAATCCAGGGCGCATTGCGCATCTCGACGCTGGACAACAAGACCCAGTACAAGGCGATAAAGAAAGGGATCTGGATCATGATTGGCAGACAGCCGCCCATGGGATTGACCTTTTCCTCGCGGTAGATCTTCATCATCTCCTGCTGCATCTGCTGCGGGTTACTCTTGAGGCGCTCGCGCATTTCCATGATGCGTGGGTTGATCGCCTTCATTTTGGCCATGCTGGCATAGGCCTTAGCGTTAAGCCAATAAAAGGCGATCTTCAACACCACCACCAGGGCCACGATCGCCCAGCCCCAGTTGTGCAGAAGTTTATAGAGCTGGTCCAACAGCCAGTAAAGTGGCTTGGCCAGAATGGTCAACCAGCCATAGTCTTTCACCAATTCCAGCCCGGGTGACAGGGCCTCCAGCCGGTTTTCTTCTTGCGGTCCCGCAAATAGAGTGGCGTCCATCGTCTTGCTGGCGCCAGGTGCAAGCTCGCCCACCGTGGCGATCATGCCTGCTGCATACAGATTGGTGTCCACTTTGCGCATGAAGATTTCGCGCTGTATGCCTTTGGCCATCAACCAGGCGCTGGCAAAGTAATGCTGCACCATTGCGACATAGCCATTGTCGGCCTGCTTATCGACCTCAAATTTGTTTTTTTCGATGTCGCTAAATTCTATTTTTTGATATTTCTTGGCCTCGGTGTAGTAAGCCGGCCCAGTGAATGTGGAGTAAAACGATGATTCGCCGGCTAGTTTGTTGCCATCGCGCACCAACTGCACATACAGCTGGGGCACCACCGGGTTTGCGCCTTTGTTGATCAGTTCATGTTTGACTGCCAGGTCATAGTGCCCACGCTGGATGATGTAAGTTTTGACCAGCTGTACACCGCCCATCTCTGGCGACTCAAAACGAAGCTCGATTTGATCCCGGCCCTCCTTGAGCTCGCGCGGGCCAGATGCCAGGGTCATCAAGGTCTTGTGGTTTGGGAAGTTTCCGCCAATCAAACCGCTTTGCGCCAAATACACCCGCTCTTTGCTTTGCTCGAGCAGCACAAAATTTTTGTCGGCCTGGTTGGCGTCGCTATGCTTTAGAAATTCTGCCCGGACCAGTGAGCCCCCCTCTGTATCAAAGCTGAGTGCAAGCACATCGCTTCTCACCTCGATTTTTTCCCGCCTGATGGGTTCTGCTTTGGCCTCAGCAGCAGCAATTTGCTGGCTGGCTGGTGCTGCGCTCGCTGGCGCCGCGGCCGAAGGCGTCTCGGCCATGGGCGCGCTGACGGCTGGTTTGTTGCTTGGCGCCGGAAAAAATGTTGCGACGCGGCCGTTGTACAACTGCCATTGGTCCCAGAGCAAAACCATTGAAAAGCCAAATATCACCCAGAGAATGGTGCGGCGGATATCGTTCATAGTGATTTCTTTTGTATTGGCTGCGGGCTCACGCGTTTGAAAAGTTCATTTTTGGGGGGAACCGGATCGTGGCCGCCGGCGCACCAGGGATGACAGCGCAGCACCCTGCTGGCGCCCAGATAGCTGCCAGCCAGCGCCCCATGATCTTGCACCGCCTGCAGGGCATAGGCAGAACAGGTGGGGGTAAAGCGGCACGAGGATCCCAGCCACGGGCTCAGCACCAGGCGATAAGCCTTGATCAGCCCGATCAGGCAGCGCGCCATCATGACTCTTCCCCGTGCATGGCCATCATCAGTGTTTCCAGTTCTTTGCGGACAAAGCGTTTTAAATGCTTGGAACAGGCGCTTTCAAATTCATCGCCCGACAAGGAAGCGCGCAGTCTAACCAATACCGCCTGCCCGCCCCGGTTCGCCATGGTTTTTTGTGCGACTTGGTAAATCTGTCTCCGGATGGCATTGCGCGTGACCGCTCTTTTGGCCCAGCGCTTGGGAATCAGTGCGCCGATTAAAGGTCCATTTTGTCGCCCGGACAATAACCTTGAGCTTGTCCGTTTTTCACCGGCTTGTTCTTCCGGCTCCGCAGTTGCCCCGATTGCCCCAATTTCGATCAGATGCAGGGCGAAGTGGGGTGTTCTGGCCGTAGCGGGCTGCGCTCGAAGGGCTTGAAACTGGCTTTTAGTCTTGAGCCGTTGCACGTGCGATCAATGCTCGTTGCTTTGGAGCGCAAAAGCAGAGAAGGGGCGACTTTGATTGTGCTCTTGAAGGGCTGAGCTTGAACTTATCAGACCGACAGGCGCTTGCGTCCCTTGGCGCGTCGTGCATTGATCACCGCGCGTCCTCCGCGGGTTTTCATGCGGACCAGAAAGCCGTGGGTACGCGCCCGGCGTACTTTGGAGGGTTGGTAGGTACGTTTCATTTTCTTTAATCCTGCAAAAAGCCATCGATTATCCTAAATTTCTGCACCGAGTACAAGCATTCTTGCGGTTTTCGGTTATTTTTGGGGCCCACGCCTGTTGTTTCGGGCTAGCGCCATCCGTGTTTTTCCCAATGTGTGGATAAACTCTTGATAAGCTAGAATCCATTGCGCTGGTTTTTTTAAAATATCCACACTTTTTTATTGATGACTGATCGACATTTTGGTCTTTCGCTTGAAGCCAAGGCCGTGGAGGCTGACGCCGATCTTTGGCAATCCTGTCTCAGTTTGCTGGCGCAGGAGATCCCTGAGCAGCAGTTCAATACCTGGATCCGCCCCATCCTGGCCGAGTTTTCTCCAGACCAGGCAAAGATCACTTTATTTGTTGCCAATCGTTTCAAGCTGGATTGGGTTCGCGCCCAATATAGCCAACGCATCAGTGCCGTATTGGAAAAAACCTATGGCCAGCCCGTTGCATTTGAGTTGGTGCTTACTCCTCGTGAAGTTTCGGCGAGGTCTTTCTCTCGTCCAAACAACGCTGAGCCACAGGACCTGGTGGAAGATCTGGAGGGCTTGGACGACAGAAATGTTGGGCCTGCGCGTAACCGGATCAATTTGGCCTTGAGTTTTGAGTCCCTGGTGGAGGGGTCGGCCAACCGGATGGCGCGTGCGGCAGCCATGCATGTGGCTTCTTTCCCGGGCCAGCTTTATAACCCCCTCTTCATCTATGGGGGGGTCGGTTTGGGTAAAACCCATCTGATGCATGCCATTGGCAACCGGATGCTGGCCGATCAACCGGACGCGAAAGTTCTCTACATCCATGCGGAACAGTTCGTCTCGGATGTGGTCAAGGCCTATCAGCGCAAGACTTTTGACGATTTCAGGGACAAGTATCACCTGCTAGATCTTTTGCTGATCGATGATGTTCAGTTTTTGGCCAACAAGGAGCGTACCCAGGAGGAGTTTTTCAACGCCTTTGAGGCTTTGCTGGCTAAAAAGTCGCACATTGTGATGACCAGCGACACTTATCCCAAGGGCTTGACCGATATCCACGAGCGCCTGGTTTCCCGTTTTGATTCTGGCCTGACGGTGGCGATCGAGCCGCCAGAACTGGAAATGCGTGTCGCGATTCTGATCAGCAAAGCCCAGGCAGAGGGCGCGTCGATGCCCGAGGAGGTGGCTTTTTTTGTTGCCAAAAATGTACGTTCCAATGTGCGTGAGCTCGAAGGGGCGCTACGCAAAATCCTGGCTTATTCACGCTTCAACCAGAAGGAAATATCCATCACTCTGGCGCGCGAGGCCTTGCGCGACCTGTTGTCGATCCAGAATCGCCAAATTTCAGTGGAAAACATTCAAAAAACTGTGGCTGACTACTACAAGATCAAAGTGGCCGACATGTATTCCAAAAAGCGCCCAGCCAGCATTGCCCGCCCTCGTCAAATTGCGATGTATCTGGCCAAGGAGCTGACCCAGAAAAGCTTGCCTGAGATCGGCGAAATGTTTGGCGGGCGGGATCACACCACCGTCTTGCACGCGGTTCGCAAAATTGGTACCGAGCGCCAGCAACTCAGCGATCTGAACCAGCAGCTCCATGTTTTGGAGCAAACCCTCAAAGGCTAGTGACCATGAAAAAATTATCTTTTACAGATCCAAGCGCATAAACCTGGGGATGACTATGGAACAAGTGCGTACTTATCCACAACTTTCTTTGTCTGCCTGGACTTATGCCAGACACAAGGCTTGCCCGATACCGACCTGCAAACAGTTTCTCAAGCAGCGCAAGTGATTGATAAAACAAGAGAAAATCAAGCTATCCACAGAAACAGCCTTT
>JAFMJA010000137.1 GCA_017853735.1 Burkholderiaceae bacterium
TATCTGTGCACCTCTCCCTATGATGTTCGGCTGGCGCAAGAACGCTTTCCCAAGATTCACTTCCATCCGCTGCGTGAGCACGCCGGTCTGGCGCTGCATAGCCCCGCCTGAAGGCTGGAACGATCCAGTACTGAAAAAGCCTCACTTCAACTGTCAGTAGGTACTTACTGAACTCTTCAGAGCGGACCTGCGATTTTTCCACGCCAACAGTGGGCAAGTTTGTGGATAAATTGGCCAGGCTGCCCCGCAAACCCCATGAATAGTGGGCTTGCACAGAATGCTCAAAATCAGGGCAAGTCTAAACCCGAAAGCGCTTTTTTTTGGGGCTTTTGCATGCCGGTCTTGCCCAGTGCAGGCTAGTTTCGGGCAGGCTTGATTTCAGTACCCTCAGGAGGCTGGCCCAATTCCCATTGCCGCTTGGCCGTCAGAACTGCGTTGGGATAACTGGACTTGCCACGTGAGCCGTTGTAGCGCCCCAAAGCCAGAAAAAGATCGCCACGCTCGGTCTCAAGGTAGTGCCGCAAAATGACACAGCCAAAGCGCAGGTTGGTCTGAAGATGAAAAAGCCTGCCCGTGTCGCCATCGCCAATCAAGCGGCTCCAGAATGGCATGACCTGCATATAGCCACGCGCGCCTGCCACGGACACTGCAAATTTGCGGAAATTGCTCTCAACCTGGATAAGCCCCAGGACGAGCGATGGATCCAACCCTGCCCGAGCACTTTCGTACCAGACTGTCTGCAAAAACTCGCGTCGTGTCTGCCATTCTGGTTTTTTTTTCTGCAGCTTGTCGCTCATGACTCCCAGCCAGCGCAGATACGCCAGGCGCTCCTCGGTACCAGAAAAAGTGGGTACGGGAGGGGTGTGGTTATGCACCGCTGCGCTGAGTGCGGTACGTACGGAATCGATCAGGGGCTCTTCCACCTGAGCCCCTGCGTGGGCAGAATGCCAGGCTTGCAATATCATGCTCAGCCCTGCACCTTGTAAGAGGCAGCGGCGGCGCAGCATGCTCAGCGATCCAGATGATCGATTAACCAGCTTGACATTTGCGCCACCTCCACCCGGGTCGCCGAAGTATCCCGGCGGTGCTGGTACTCCAACTGTCCGTCTTTCAGTCCCTTGTCGGAGATGACAATCCTGTGCGGAACACCAATCAGCTCCCAGTCGGCAAACATGGCGCCCGGTCGTTCTCCTCGGTCGTCCAACAAGACATCGACCCCAGCGGCGATCAGCTCTGCATAGAGTTTTTCAACGCTTGCCTTGACTTGCACACTCCGATCCATGCCAATGGGACACAAGACCACGGTAAAGGGCGCAATCGCATCTGGCCAGATGATGCCCCGCTCGTCATGGTTTTGCTCGATGGCAGCCGCCGGCAAGCGTGTAATGCCTATGCCATAGCAACCCATCTCGAAAAATTTAGGTTTGCCATCCTCATCCAAAAAGGTGGCATTCATGGCCCGGCTGTACTTGCTGCCCAGGTAAAAGACATGCCCCACCTCGATGCCGCGCTCGATCGCCAATTCGCCCCTGCCATCAGGTGAGCGGTCTCCAGCGACAACATTCCTGATATCCGCCACCAGGTCTGGCTCGGGCAAATCGCGTCCCCAATTCACGCCAGTACGGTGAAAATCAACTCGGTTGGCACCACACACCCAATTTGCCAGGACTGCCACCTCGCGGTCGGCCACCACCGCGACCGGTTTTTTCATACCCACCGGGCCCAGGTAACCTGGCTTGCAGCCAAAGTGCTCCAAGATTTCTTGTTCGCTCGCAAAGCGAAACCCCAGGTCAAGCCCAGGCAACTTGCCCACCTTGACTTCATTCATGTCATGGTCACCACGCAGCAGGAGTAGCCAGATGCGGGTGCCAATCAACTCATCCCGGTCATTGATTTCATCAGTGGCCAGGACGATCGATTTGACGGTGAGGTCCAAGGGCAAGCCTAACAAGGCAGCCACATCGGCACAGGTGCTCTTGCCGGGAGTGGGCACATCCTGCATGTTCGATGTCGCAGCCGGCCTCGGTCCGGTGGGCGCCAAAGCTTCGGCCTTTTCCAGGTTGGCGGCGTAATCGCTGTTGGGACAGTAGACAATCGCGTCCTCGCCGGTGGCAGCCATGACCTGAAACTCTTCACTCAAGTCCCCCCCAATGGCGCCACTGTCAGCCGCAACGGCCCGGTACTTCAACCCAAAGCGGTCAAAAATACGCCGGTAAGCCTGGGCCATCGCTTGATAACTGGCTTGCGCCCCGGTTGAATCACGGTCAAAGCTATAGGCGTCTTTCATGATGAACTCGCGACCGCGCATCAATCCAAAACGCGGGCGGCGCTCATCCCGAAATTTGGTCTGAATCTGGTAAAGGTTTTTGGGCAGCTGCTTGTAGCTTCTGAGTTCCTGACGGGCGATATCCGTCACCACTTCTTCGCTGGTCGGCTGAATGACAAAGTCGCGCTCGTGGCGATCACGGATGCGCAGCAGCTCGGGCCCCATCTTGGCAAAACGCCCGGTTTCCTGCCAGAGTTCTGCAGGTTGCACCACTGGCATGGTCAGCTCGACCGCTCCGGCACGGTTCATTTCCTCCCGCACGATGGCTTCCACCTTGCGGATTACCCGTAGCCCCATGGGCATGTAGTTGTAAATGCCTGCACCCAGTTTTTTGATCATGCCTGCACGCATCATGAGCTTGTGGCTCACCACCTCGGCGTCCGCCGGAGCTTCTTTGAGGGTGGAAATTAGAAATTGGGATGCTTTCATGGGGTAAGTACGGGTATGAGGCAAGCTGCGCCCACTTGCTGCACGGCACCTGCTGTGCATAATGGACTCAGTTTAAAAATTTGGGGTTTGATTATGCTTGACCGGGACGGTTTTCGGCCCAACGTCGGCATCATCTTGCTCAACCAGAAAAATCAGGTTTTCTGGGGCAAGCGTATCCGCACGCACTCCTGGCAGTTTCCGCAGGGCGGAATTGACCGGGGTGAAAACCCGGAACAGGCTATGTACCGGGAACTCGGCGAGGAGGTCGGGCTTCTGCCTGACCATGTGCGCATTCTGGCCCGGACGCGTGATTGGTTGCGCTATGAGGTGCCAGACCGCTATATCAGGCGTGAGTCACGCGGCCATTACAAGGGGCAGAAGCAGATCTGGTATCTGCTGCAGTTGCTGGGACGCGACTG
The DNA here is from genome assembly GCA_017853735.1 of Burkholderiaceae bacterium. Classification (GTDB taxonomy): domain Bacteria; phylum Pseudomonadota; class Gammaproteobacteria; order Burkholderiales; family Burkholderiaceae_C; genus Hylemonella. The sequence goes on from JAFMJA010000137.1 coordinate 3,175, forward strand.
GCAGCTCAACCTGCGTGCCACCGACCATCCTGAATTCGATGCCTGGCGCTGGAATGATTATTGGGTGCCACTGGATATGGTGGTCGAGTTCAAGCGCGGTGTCTATGAGATGGCGCTGACCGAGCTATCGCGCTACCTGCCGCGGGTTGATCAGCGACCCAACCGATACCTGCGACATGGACACCGGCATGCCCGCGATCATGTCCATCCCATAACGCCTGGGGCTGAGCCGCCCATGGAGTTGCCCCCTGGTGGCAGCTTTGAGCCTTTGCACAGACCGGAACAAACCGAATGAGCCGGGCCGTATCCTTCAACGGGTGACGACCAGGTTGTCGCGGTGCAGCATCTCGGGCTCGGCCACGTACCCTAGCAGGCGCTCAATCTCGGCCGAAGGTTTGCGGCACAGCAGGCGCGCTTCCGGGCTGGCATAGTTGGCCAGACCACGAGCGATCTCGCTGCCGGCCTGGTCACGCACAGCGATCACATCGCCACGCGAAAAATCGCCTTCCACTGCAATCATGCCAATTGGAAGAAGGCTCTTGCCGTTTTCCACCACCTGGCGTGCAGCACCCGCATCGACCACCACCGCACCCCGCAATTGCAGGTGATCGACCATCCATTGTTTGCGGGCCTGATTTTTTTGGGTCGGCGCAATCAGCAGGGTTCCAATATTTCTACCTTGGGCTAAGGACAGCAGCGCATCAGGCTCACGGCCCCATGCGATCACGGTGCTGGCGCCAGAGCCGGCAGCACGTTTGGCAGCGAGTATTTTGGTGATCATGCCGCCTTTTCCCAGGCTGGTGCCCGTCCCGCCCGCCATGGATTCCAGTGCAGGATCCCCTGCCATGGATTCACTGACAAACCTGGCCTGGGGATCTCGTCGGGGGTCCGCGGAATACAGGCCTTTCTGGTCGGTCAAGATGACCAGCAGATCAGCCTCCACCAGATTGGCCACCAATGCGGCCAAGGTGTCGTTGTCGCCAAACTTGATTTCGTCGTTGACCACGGTGTCGTTTTCATTGATCACCGGGATCACCCCCAACTTGATCAAGGTCAGCAAGGTGGAGCGAGCATTGAGATAACGCTCACGATCGGCCAGATCGGCATGGGTCAGGAGAACTTGCGCACTGCCCAGGCCATGCGCACGCAAGCGGGTTTCGTACATTTGCGCCAGACCCATTTGGCCCACAGCGGCGGCGGCCTGTAGCTCGTGGATCTCATGTGGGCGGCTGGTCCAACCCAGTCGTTTCATGCCTTCGGCAATAGCGCCACTGGAAACCATGATGAGCTCGCGGGCATCGCGCTTGAGCACAGACAGCTGGCGGCACCACTCACCAATTGCAGCTTCGTCGAGACCGCGCCCCTCGTTGGTGACCAGACTGGATCCGACCTTGACAACAATACGTCGAGCGGAGCTCAGGATTTGCGAGGCATTGTGCGATGACATACACGACAATTTTAGGGGGCAATGTCATCTGCCGAGTCGGCCTTGAATCGCGGGTCAATCTCAACGGCCTGCGCCACAGCATCCTGCTGCTGCTTGATATGCTGGTAGACGACCTTGACCAGGTTGTCACACCCTTCATGCGTGAGCGCAGAAATTTCAAAGACTGGCCCCTTGAACTTCATGCGACGCAGAAAGTCCTTGACCCGCTTGGAACGCTCCTCGGCCGGGATCATGTCCAGCTTATTGAGCACAAGCCAACGGGGTTTTTCAAACAAGGCTTTATCGTATTTTTTCAGCTCAGCCACAATGGCCTTGGCCTGCGCCACCGGGTCGGCGTGTTCGTCAAAAGGTGCCAAGTCCACCACATGCAGCAACAACCGGGTGCGCTGCAAATGGCGCAGGAAGAGATGCCCCAGACCCGCACCCTCAGCGGCACCCTCAATCAGTCCGGGAAGATCTGCCACCACGAAACTTTGCTCGGGGCCGACACGGACAACGCCCAGATTGGGATGCAGAGTGGTGAACGGGTAGTCGGCAATACGCGGACGGGCGTTGGAAATGGCGGTGATCAAGGTGGATTTCCCGGCGTTGGGCAAGCCCAACAGGCCAACATCGGCCAAAACCTTGAGCTCGAGTTTCAGACTTTTTCTTTCGCCCGGCCAGCCAGGGGTCTTCTGTCTTGGGGCACGATTGATCGCACTCTTGAAGCGCATATTGCCAAAGCCCCCGTCACCTCCTTTAGCGACCAGGACAATTTCACCCGGCGTCAGCAATTCGTGAAGCACCTGGCCAGTTTCTGCGTCGGTGATCACAGTGCCCACCGGCATTTTCAAGGTGATGTCGTCACCCGCCGCGCCAAACATGTCCGATCCCATGCCATGCTGTCCACGCTTGGCCTCAAAGCGGCGTGTATAACGGAAATCCACCAAGGTGTTGAGGTTGGAATCAGCCAGCGCATAGACATGACCACCCCGGCCTCCATCACCGCCATTGGGCCCGCCAAATTCCTTGTACTTTTCATGCCGGAATGAGACGCAGCCGTTGCCGCCATCACCAGCGGCAATGTCGATAGAGGCCTCGTCAACGAACTTCATGGCGATTGATTTTTGCTGGTTTATAAACGAAAAACCCCGCGCTGACAGCGCAGGGTTTCGCTGGGCTTGAGAGACTTTTTCTTAAGCCGAAGTGACACTCACGGTGTGCTTGTTCAGTTCGCCCTTGGTCTCGAAAGACACGGTGCCATCCACCAACGCAAACAGGCTGTGATCCTTGCCCATACCGACGTTGGTGCCAGCATGGAATTTGGTGCCTCGCTGACGCACGATGATGGAACCCGCGCTGATGACCTGTCCACCAAAGACTTTCACACCCAGCATTTTGGGTTTGGAATCTCGTCCATTGCGTGTTGAGCCGCCGCCTTTTTTCTGTGCCATGACTGTAGCTCCTTAAGCAGCAATCGTGCCAATTTCCAGCTCTGTGAACTGCTGGCGATGGCCCTGGTGTTTCTGGTAGTGCTTACGACGGCGCATTTTAAAAATGCGTACCTTGTCGTGCTTGCCCTGCGCCACAACGGTGGCTTTGACAGTTGCGCCGGACACCAGGGGCGTTCCAACCTTAAGTTCAGCGCCGTTGCCGACAGCCAAAACCTGGTCGATCACGATTTCCTGGCCCACATCCGCAGCAATCTGTTCTACTTTAATTTTGTCGCCGGAAGCAACGCGATACTGCTTGCCCCCGGTTTTTATGACCGCGTACATATGAGACCTCTTTGAAAGACAATGTTCATGGAGCATTCCACGAAGCCGAAGATTATAGCACAGCAGTCTTCTGACTGCCGGCGACCCAGCACCCCTGGGGTACCGAGGTGTTCCATTTCTATAATTTGAGCCTCCAGCAAGCTTGTAAACCCCCAAATTGAACGATTCAAAACCCGGCGCCAGCCCCCTTGTTCTCATTTCCGACGACATGCGCGAGGTTGATCGGGTGATCGGCCAGCGGCTCGCCTCCGAAGTGCCTCTTGTTGGTCAGGTTTCCCAATACATCATTGCCGCTGGCGGCAAGCGGTTGCGTCCGGCTTTGTTGCTCCTCACCAGCCGCGCCCTGGGCTACCAAGGGAATCATCAACACACCATGGCCGCAGTGGTCGAGTTCATCCATACCGCCACCCTGTTGCATGACGATGTGGTTGACGACTCCAAGCTCCGGCGGGGCAATGCCACGGCCAATGAGACTTTTGGCAATCCTGCCAGTGTGCTGGTGGGTGATTTTCTCTATTCGCGCGCTTTCCAGATGATGGTCGAGCCCGGCAATATGAAAATATTGCAGATACTCGCGGATGCCACCAATGTGATCGCCGAGGGGGAAGTGCAGCAGCTCATGAATATGCACAATGCCGACTTGACCGAGGACGGCTACCTGCAGGTCATACGCTCAAAAACCGCAAAACTGTTTGAAGCCAGTGCTCGGGTGGGCGCCCTTTTGGCGGGAGCCAACGCCACGATGGAACAGGCCTGCGCAGATTACGGCCAGGCTCTTGGTACTGCCTTCCAGGTCATTGACGATGTTCTTGACTACGACGGACAAGCCAGCCTGATGGGTAAAAGTCTGGGCGATGATCTGCGCGAAGGCAAAGCCACTTTACCGCTGATCATTGCCATGCAGCGTGGCGACCTTGGTCAGCGCGACTTGATCCGTGGCGCCATAGAAAC
>JAFMJA010000138.1 GCA_017853735.1 Burkholderiaceae bacterium
CGGATTGGGCCTCGTGTTCTGGTCGGCTCATGGCTTGTATTGTGGACAATCTGGAGATGACTTCGACCAAGGTCTGGGATATTTTCTGCCGCGTGATCGATAACCTGGGTGACCTGGGGGTTTGCTGGCGATTGTCCAGCCAGTTGGCCGCTCGCGGTGTACGGGTCAGGCTTTGGCTGGACGATGATCGTGCCCTGCACTGGATGGCGCCTGGGGGATTCCCCGGGGTCGAGGTGCGGCCTTGGTCCCAGACCCCATACTTTCAGGGCATGAGGCCTGGGCAAGTACTGATCGAGAGTTTTGGTTGCGAAATTCCAGCCGACTATGTAACGGCCTTCGCCAAGGAAAGTTCGCAGCAAAAGAGGGCCTGGATCAACTTGGAATACCTCTCGGCCGAGTCGTATGTGGAACGTTGCCACTGCCTGCCCTCCCCGGTGCTGAACGGTCCGGGCCGGGGCTTGATCAAGCACTTTTTCTACCCTGGATTCACCCCCCGGACCGGTGGATTGTTGCGAGAGGCCGACCTGATGCTGCGACAAGCCAATTTCTCGCCAGCCAGCTGGCTGGCCCAGAATGGCATCCTGGTCCGGCCTGAAGAGCGGCTGGTCAGCCTGTTTTGCTACGAGCCTCAGGCCTTGCCGGATCTGCTGGTTCACCTGGCGCAGCAACCCAGCCACTTGCTGGTGACCGCCGGAAGGGCCGCTGCGGCAGTGCGCGCCTGCCAGATACCTGCGGGGTTGAGGATCACCTACCTGCCTTACCTCACCCAGGTCGATTTTGACCATCTCCTGTGGAGCTGTGACATCAATTTTGTGCGCGGTGAGGACTCGCTGGTGAGGGCCATCTGGGCTGGCCACCCTTTTGTATGGCAACTCTACCCGCAGCAGGACCTTGCGCACCACGCCAAACTGGCAGCCTTTCTGGACTGGCTGGACGCGCCCGACTCGCTGCGGCAGATGCATCTTGGCTGGAACCAGGCAGGCCAGACCCATCTGCCTGATCTGGACCTGCCACTATGGGGGGGCACCGTGCAGAGGGCCCGCCAGGGTCTGCTCCAGCAAAACGATCTGGTGAGCCAGCTGCTTGAATTTGTCGGACGCATCACCAAATAGGTTCAAGTCTTGAAAAAACGTTAAAATTCGAGGCTTTGCAAAATTTCCGGTACGCCGGGATCCTTTGCCCACCCCGCCACACGAGTTTCGAACACCCAGAAGCTTCGGGCGGCCAACCGATTGGACCTTGATTATGAAAATTGCCCAGGAAATTCGCGCCGGCAACGTCATCATGCACGGCAAAGACCCGATGGTCGTGCTCAAGACTGAGTACAGCCGTGGAGGTCGCAATTCTGCGACCGTTCGCATGAAACTCAAAAGCCTGATTGCCAACTTCGGAACCGAGGTGGTTTTCAAGGCCGACGACAAGATGGACCAGATCATTCTGGACAAAAAAGAGTGCACCTACTCCTACTTTGCCGATCCGATGTATGTCTGCATGGACACCGAATACAACCAATACGAGGTCGAGGCAGAAAATATGGGCGATGCCCTGAACTACCTGGAAGACGGAATGGGCGTTGAAGTGGTGTTCTACGATGGCAAGGCTATTTCAGTCGAATTGCCCACCAGTGTGGTGCGCGAAATCACCTGGACAGAGCCTGCCGTCAAGGGCGACACCTCGGGCAAGGTGCTCAAGCCTGCCAAGATTGCGACTGGCTTCGAAGTGCCTGTGCCCCTGTTTGTGGACCAGGGCGACAAGATTGAGATCGATACCCGCACTGGCGAATACCGCAAGCGCGTCTGAGCGTCTTTGCCCAATCAATCAAAAGCCCCTGCCGGGGCTTTTTTTCTCTCGAATGATTTCTGTCACGCCATCCGATGGAGCATGACCTAGCTCATGGTGTAGGCTATCCCCATGGATAAAGTCAGCCACCACGATCGCATTCCAGCAGAGCAAAAGCCCAATGGTCTGGCCCGGCTGAGCCTGAGCCGCGTCCTGATCGACACCTACCACGAAAACGTGGCCTACATGCACCGCGACAACCCGGTGTACCGGGCTGAAGGATTCAAAGCACTGTCCAAAGTCGCTGTGCGCATTGATGGACGGTCGATTCTGGCCACTCTGAATGTCGTAGAAGACAACTCCATCGTGACCTGCGCCAAATTGGGCCTATCCAAGTCAGCATTTACCCAACTGGGCGCAATCGAAGGAGACACTGTCACTGTCTCTCAAGCAGAACCGCCAGAGTCCATCGGCGCATTGCACCGAAAGCTGGCGGGTGAAAGACTCGGGCTTGATGAATTTACCGCCATTGTGCAAGACATCGCCGAACACCGTTATTCAAAAATCGAGATGACTGCGTTTGTGGTAGCGACGCATCGCAATGAGCTCGACCGTGAGGAAGTCTATTTTCTGACCCAAGCCATGGTTACTGCAGGCAGTCGCCTGGACTGGCATGAGAATTTGGTGGTGGACAAGCATTGCATAGGAGGCATCCCAGGCAACCGCACCTCCATGCTGGTAGTCCCTATCGTTGCAGCGCACGGGATGCTTTGTCCCAAAACATCCTCGCGCGCCATCACCTCACCTGCGGGCACTGCAGACACCATGGAGGTGCTGGCCAATGTGGAGTTGCCAGTCGAGCGCCTGAACAGTATCGTGCGTGAACATCGTGCTTGCCTGGCCTGGGGCGGAACGGCCCATCTTTCACCCGCTGATGATGTGCTGATCTCGGTGGAACGCCCTCTGTCGCTGGACTCTCCTGGTCAGATGGTGGCATCGATTCTTTCCAAAAAGGTAGCCGCTGGCTCCACGCATCTGGTATTGGACATTCCTATTGGCCCCAGCGCCAAGGTCCGGTCAATGCAGGAGGCGCAACGCTTGCGCCGCCTGTTTGAATATGTTGCCCATCGCATGAAGCTGTCACTGGACGTGGTCATCACCGATGGGCGCCAGCCGATTGGCTGGGGTATTGGACCGGTGCTCGAAGCTCGCGATGTGATGCGTGTGCTGGAAAACGACCCGCGCGCACCCATGGACCTGCGCCAGAAAGCCCTGCGCCTGGCCGGTCGCTTGATCGAGGCCGATCCGGATGTTCGAGGTGGTGACGGCTTTGCTATTGCCCGCGACATCCTGGATTCAGGCCGAGCACTGAGCAAGATGAACGACATCATCCAGGCGCAGGGCAGCAAGGGTTTCGACCACAACCATCCACAACTCGGGGCTTTGAGTTTCGAGGTCCGGGCGCCTGCCTCGGGCGTAGTCAGTGGTTTTGACAATTTCCAGCTGGCCCGTATTGCCCGCTTTGCTGGAGCGCCCATGGTGAAAAACGCCGGGGTGGACCTGCAATTCAAACTGGGTGACAAAGTGGATGAGGGTGAAGTGCTTTACCGGGTCTATGCCAGTTTCTCTGCCGACTTGGAATTTGCCCGGCAGGCCAGTCTCAGGTCCAGCGGTGTCAGCCTGGGGCGTGCAGAAGACGTACCCCATGTATTTGTGGAATTCTGATGACCAGTTCCGCGCTGCTGCTTTACTTTGAGGACGAAGCCGAGAGTGCCCGTCGGATCGCTGCAGCCGCCGGGATTGCTTGTCTGGCAATCAGCAACCATCAGTTTCCCGATGGTGAATTCAAGCTCCGCCTGCCCGATCATTTGCCCCAGCGGGTTGTCATTTTGCGTGGCCTGGACCGCCCGAATGAAAAGCTGATTGAATTGTTGCTCGCCGCCCGTGGCGCGCGCAGCCTGGGCGCACAGCACCTCACCCTGGTAGCACCCTACCTGGCCTATATGCGTCAGGATATGGCCTTCGCCCCGGGAGAAGTGATCAGTCAACACATTGTGGGCCAATACCTGGCCAGCCTATTCGATGCCCTGATCACAGTGGATCCACACCTGCACCGGGTGGCCACGCTCGAGCAGGCAGTGCCCGTGTCGCAGGCAATCACCCTCAGCGGTGCGCCACTTCTTGCAGACCTGATCGCCCGCCTGCGTCCCGGGGCATTGCTGGTTGGGCCGGATGAAGAGTCAGCCCAATGGATTGCGCAGGCAGCCGCCCGCCATGGGTTTGACCAAGCTGTATGCCGCAAGGTGCGTCGCGGCGACAAGCAGGTTGACATAGAGCTCCCCAGACAGGATTTCTCTGGTCGTGCCATCGTATTGATGGACGATGTGGCCAGCAGCGGGCACACCTTGGCGATGGCAAGCCGTCTTTTGCTGGCAGCTGGCGCCGCTTCGGTGGATGTGGCGGTCACCCATGCCCTGTTTGCACATGATGCCCTGGACGTGATCCAACGCTCCGGCATTCAGCAGGTCTGGAGCACCGACTGCATCCAGCATTCCAGCAATGCGATCAGCATGGCCCCAACCATCGCCCATGCCCTGTGCTCACTGGATCCAGGCTCGCTGCCATGAAAACAAGGGCCGACCTGAACCAGCAGACTCTGGCGGACGCCTGGGCCGACCTGCAGGCCCATGCCGATGCCGGATTGCCGCTGGAGCCCGACGCCTACCGCCTGGCATTTGCAGACCCGGAATTCCTGCTGCGCAGGGAGGTGCGAGGCATACGTTTTCAACTGGAGCTGCTCAAGCCCGAACTCGAGCAGAAAAGTCAGGGCATTGAAAATACCATCGTTGTCTTCGGCAGTGCCCGCTTTCCCTCCCCTGAAGACGCTCAGCGACATCTCAAAGAGGCCCAGGCGGGTGGCGATGGCCCGGCTCTGGCTCGGGCACAGCGTGACCTGCGCAACGCTGCCCACTATGAGCAAGCGCGTTTATTTGGCAAGTTGGTGGCCGAACACAGCCGCAAGCTTGAGGCGTCCGAGCGCCTCTACATTTGCACTGGCGGCGGCCCAGGCATCATGGAAGCGGCCAATCGTGGTGCCAGCGAAGCCGGCGCCCCCAGTGTGGGGCTCAACATAGCCCTACCTTTCGAGCAGCAAGCCAACCCCTACATCACCCCCAGCCTGAGCTTCAAGTTCCATTACTTTGCGCTGCGCAAAATGCATTTCATGATGCGTGCCAAGGCCCTGGTGGCTTTTCCGGGTGGGTTTGGCACTTTGGACGAATTGTTCGAAATCCTGACGCTGGTGCAAACCGGCAAGTCGGAGCCAGTGCCAGTGGTGTTGTTTGGCACTGAGTATTGGAAAAAGTTGATCAATTTCGATCTGCTGGTGGAAGACGGTGCAATTGCGCCCGATGATCTCAAACTATTCCACTATGTGGATACTCCTGAAGCTGCTTGGCAAGTGATTCAGTTTTTCTACCAGCTGAAAAATTGACCTGGCTTGTGTCACCCCTCGGTACGCAAGTCCCAGGCCAGACGGGCGCCCAAAGCAGCGCTCGCCCCAACCAGCCAAAAAACCACCGACACACCCACTGCAGCCCCCAACAGGCCAAACAGCATCGGCATGACCACACTCGATCCATTGATCGACATCAGCCTTAGACCGAGTGCTTCACCATGACGGTCCCGGGGCGTGATCTGGTGCAGCGCACTCATGATCATGGGTTGAATAGAGCCTAAAGCCAGCCCCAGCAGCACTGAGCAAATGCCCATGCCCATCGCGGTAGGCATGAAGGGATAGGCCAGCAAAACCAGGGCTGTCAGCAGCATGGCGACAGACAGCACCACCCGCTCTCGAAGCTGTGCGGCCACCAAGGGCATCAACAGCCTGATGACCGCAGCAGCAATGGCAAAAATTCCTAGCAAGCTGCCAATCGCAGAAGCACTGAGTCCGCGTTCGTGGCCGAGAACGGGCACCACAAAGGTGTGCACATCCCAACAGGCAGCCAGCAATAAATTGACAATCAACAGCTGCCTCATCAACGGGACGCGCAACAAATCGATGATCCGTCTTCCCCCAGTCCCCTCCTGGGCCTCCTCTTTCGGATGCTCGTGGGTATTTCGCACCAGATACCAACTCAACAAGGGGAAAACAGCCAACAGCAAGAAGGCGGCACGAAAGCCTGGACGCTCTATGCCCTGCCCGCCCAGCCAGGCGCCGACGCTGTCGATCAGTAATCCGGCCACAAAGGGACCCAAGAAATTGGCAAACGCCGGGCCCAGAGACAACCAACCGAAAAAACGCTTGAGCTCGGTGGCATCCCGCGCGGATCGACCTACATGGCGCTGCAACACAATCGAGGCGGTGCCAGTGGCCGCGCCAGACAGTAGCGCGCTCAGGCACAGGACTGGAAACACAGGAAATAGAAATGCCAGCAAAGCCCCAGCCGTTGCCCCGGCGACACTGAAGGCAATTGGCCGGCGAATACCGTGGCGGTCGGCATAACGGCCTGCCGGTAAGGCCAGAAAAACCTGAGTCAGCGAAAACAGCGCCAACAGCATGCCAACCGCCATCGCACTGTGGCTTTCGCGCAAGATCAGCAAAGGGGAGGCCAATCGCATGCCAGCCATACTGGCGTGGATGAATACATGCCCCCCAATCAGACGAAACAGTGCTCGCTCAGACCCGCTGGCTTCAGGTGCTGGGCTGGCAGTCAAGTTTCGTCACTCTCATGGTCGGCCGGCAACAACGATTGCGCCTGGGGTTCCGGCAGGGCTTCGACCTGGCGCAGGGCACGATCCATGGCCCGGCTGCGCACCTCGGCGCTACTCAAGGTCTTGAGTACCGTCTCGGTCTGGTTGCGAACCTTGGCCAGTACATCACCAAACCTTCCGAATTCTGTTTTGACCGCTCCAAGCACCTGCCACACCTCGCTGGATCGCTTCTCCAGGGCCAGGGTGCGAAAGCCCATCTGCAGCGAACTGAGCATGGCCAGCAGGGTGGTGGGGCCTGCCAGGGTAATGCGATGTTCGCGTTGCAAGGACTCCATCAGCCCGGGACGTCGCAATACTTCAGCGTACAGGCCCTCGGTTGGCAGAAACAGGATGGCAAAGTCGGTGGTATGCGGAGGTTCCACATATTTTTCATTGATCGACTTGGCTTCCTGTCGAATACGCAGTTCCAGCGCCTTGGCAGCCGCTTCAGCGGCAGAGGCATCGGCGCGCTGCTGCGCATCGAGCAGGCGTTCATAGTCTTCGTTGGGAAACTTGGCGTCGATTGGCAACCATAGGCTGGTATCACGATCGCCATGACCCGGTAGCTTGATCGCAAAGTCCACCAGATGATTGCTGCCAGGACGGGTGGCAAGCTGTGCCGCGTACTGATCGGGCACGAAAACTTGCTCCAAAAGTGCGGCCAGCTGGGCCTCTCCGAACATGCCCCGTGTCTTGACATTGGTGAGCAGGTGCTTGAGATCACCCACTCCAGCGGCCAGGGTCTGCATCTCGCCCAGGCCCTTGTGGAC
>JAFMJA010000004.1 GCA_017853735.1 Burkholderiaceae bacterium
TCGCGGTAGATCAGAGGGTCGGTGTCGCCTTCGCTGCCAATCAGCAGCACGCGCGAGCTGGCGTTCAGGCCCAGCTGCCGCCAGATCTGTGGATCTTCGCGTGCAGCCAGCAGCGCGGCCAGCCCCACGCCACCGGTCTCGCCCGCGACGATCGGCAGGTCGCCTGCTTGAGGCTGGGCCAGTCGACGCATGGCCGCCAATGCATAGGCATCGTCCACCGCCAGCGCCGCGTTGGTGCCGCCTTGCAGAATTTCCCAGGCCAGTTCGGACACTTCGCCGCAGGCCAGGCCAGCCATCACGGTGTCCAGCGCACCCTCCACAACGACTGGTCGCCCGGCCTGCAGGCTGCGGTAGACGCAATCTGCCCGGGTGGGCTCCACTGCCACGAAGTAGGGCCGACGGCTGCCCCAGTGCAGCCAAAAAAGGGCGCATACCGCGCTGGCCAAGGCGCCTACGCCGGCCTGGACCAGCACATGGCTGGGTGGCTCTTCGCCAGAGAGTTGTTGCGTGATTTCCTGCGCCATCACGCCATAGCCATGCATCACATCCAGGGGAATGTCGCGATAGCCCGGGTAAGAGGTGTCAGACACCACGGTCCATCCCTGCGCGGCGGCAGTGGCAGCGGCATGTCGCACCGCATCGTCGTAGTTTCCTTTGACTTCGCGCACCTCGGTGCCATAGCGGGCAATGGCATCACGCCGGCCCTGGCTGACATGTTCATGCACGAATATGACGCAGCGGCAGCCAAACAGTTGGGCGCCCCAGGCCACCGAGCGGCCATGGTTGCCGTCGGTGGCGCATGTCACGGCGGCGGTGCTGACGATGTCGGCATGCTTGCCAGCAAGCAGTTCGCGTGAGCTCACGGCAAGCAGCCCACGCGCGGCCATCACCTTGTGGCGCAGCACATTGGCCACGGCGTAGGCGCCGCCCAGGGCCTTGAAGCTGCCCAGGCCGAAGCGGCCACGCTCATCTTTGTAGAACACCTGCCCAAGCCCCAACTCACTGGCCAAGCCCGGCAGGACCAGCAAAGGTGTGGGCGCATAGCCGGGCCAACTGGAAATTTCAGCATAAGCTGCATCAAAGCCGGTCTGGTTCATCACCCCTTGACGATTGAGTCCGTAGGCGGCACTGGCAGGCTCGGCCTGCGGGTTGAGGATGAGGCGCGCTTGCTGGCTCATGAACAGGCCCCGGCCGCCGGAGCGGACCGAGTTGTTTTGCAGCCAGACCGGGGTTTCACGCGGCCACCTTGGCCGGAGCTGCCGGTTGGCGCAGATGGCAGGCTACCCATTGGCCAGGATGAACCTCCTGCATGGGCGGCGCCTCGATACGGCAGCGATCCTCGGCATAGGGGCAGCGGGTGTGGAAATGGCAGCCCGGCGGTGGATTGATCGGGCTGGGCACATCACCCGTGAGCACCCGGCGCTGATGACGCGCACCAGGCTTGGGCAGGGGCACCGCATCGAGCAGCGCTTCGGTGTAAGGGTGTTGCGGCCGGGTGAAGATGGTGCGCTTGGGCGCAATTTCGACGATGCGGCCCAGGTACATCACCGCCACCCGATGGCTGATATGTTCCACCACCGCCAGATCATGCGCCACAAACAGGTAGGACAGCCCGAACTCCTGCTGCAGGTCCATCAGCAGATTGATCACCTGAGCCTGCACCGATACATCCAGGGCGGAGACGGGCTCATCGCACACCATCAGGCGCGGCTGCACCGACAGCGCACGCGCGATGCCCAGGCGCTGGCGCTGGCCACCGGAAAACTCAAAGGGGTAGCGCACCATCTGGTCGGCGCGCAGGCCGACTTTCTCGAACAGGTGGGCCACGCGTTCGCGCGCCTGCGCAGCGCTCAGGGATTCGAAGTTGCGCAAGGGCTCGGCCACGATGTCGCCAGCACGGATGCGCGGATTGAGCGATGAGTACGGGTCCTGAAACACCGCTTGCAGTTCGCGTCGCACCGGCCGCATCTCGGCCTGGCTCAAATTGCCGATGGCTTGCCCGCGCCAGAAGATTTCGCCGGCAGTCGGCTCAAGCAGACGCAGGATCAATTTGCCGGTGGTTGATTTGCCGCAACCCGATTCGCCCACCAGCCCCAGCGTCTCGCCGGCTGCGATGGAAAAGCTCACCCCATCGACAGCGCGTACCAGCTTGCCCCCGCGCCCGAGCCAGCTCTGGCCGGTGGGGAAGTGCTTGCACAGATCGCGCACCTCGAGCAGCACGGGTTCGGTGGATGGTGAAGACATCATGGGCTCAGCACCTGTTCAGACGCTTGTGGGGCCGCAGCCTGCACCGGATGCCAGCAGGCTGCCCAATGCCCGTCCCCGTAATCACTCAGCGGCGGCACCTCGTTGCGGCAGCGCGTGCTGGCATGCGGGCAACGCGGCGCGAACAGACAGCCGGCTAGCGCATCCTTGAGCGAAGGCACCATGCCGGGTATCTCCACCAGCCGGCGCGGCGGCTCGCCCTCAGGTGTGGCCAGCGAGCCGCCCAGATGCGGCATGGAGCCCAGCAGTCCCAGGGTGTAGGGATGGCGTGGCTCCTCGAACAGCGCTTGCACCGGCGCTTCTTCCACTTTACGACCGGCATACATCACCACCACCCGCTGGGCCATCTCGGCCACCACACCCAGGTCGTGGGTGATGAGGATGATGGCCGCGCCAGTTTCGCGCCCGAGTTCACGCATGAGTTCCAGGATCTGCGCCTGGATGGTCACATCGAGCGCGGTGGTGGGCTCGTCGGCGATCAGCAGGCGCGGGCCGCAGGCCAGGGCCATGGCAATCATCACGCGCTGGCGCATGCCGCCCGAGAGCTCGTGCGGGTACTGGCGCAGACGCCGCTCGGCCTCCGGGATTTGCACCTTGCGCAACATCTGGGTGGCCTGCTCCATGGCTTGTTGCTCTGACAGGCCACGATGCAGCACCAGCGCCTCAGCCACCTGGCGGCCCACAGTCAGCACCGGGTTGAGCGAAGTCATCGGTTCCTGGAAGATCATCGAGATCAGGTTGCCGCGCACCTGGCGCATCTCGGCCTCACTCAGATCCAGCAGGTTGCGTCCCTCGAACTCAATGCGCCCCCCAGCAATGCGCGCGGGCGGCATCGGCAGCAGTCGCAGGATCGACATGGCGGTGACGCTTTTGCCGCAGCCCGACTCGCCCACCACGGCCAGCGTCTCGCCCGCCCGCACATCAAAGCTCACCCCATCGACCGCTCGCACCGTGCCGTCGCGGGTGTTGAAGTGGGTTTGCAGGCTGTCAACCCGTAGCAGGGGAGGGCTCTCGAGCATGCTCACATCCTTCGGGCCAGGCGGGGATCGAGCGCATCACGCATGCCATCCCCCAGCAGGTTGACTGACAGCACGGTGATGGAGAGAAAGATGCCGGGAAACAGCAGGATGGTGCCGGAAACCTGGATCAGGCTGCGTGCCTCGGCCATGATATTGCCCCAGCTTGGAATGTTGGGGGGTGTGCCGGCGCCGACGAAGGACAGAATGGCCTCGGTGATCATGGCCGAGGCACAGATGTAGGTGGCCTGCACCAGCAATGGGGCCACCGTGTTGGGCAGGATATGGCGCAGCAGGATCGCCGGCAGACGCGTGCCCGACGCAATGGCTGCCTCCACATAAGGCTGCTCACGCAGGGTGAGCACCAGTGAACGCACCAGCCGCACCACGCGGGGAATCTCGGTGATGGTGATGGCGATGATCACATTCTGCAGGCTGGCCTTGGTCAGCGAAATCAGGCAGATGGCCAGCAGCACCGAGGGGATGGACATCAGCCCGTCCATCACCCGCATCATGATCGCGTCCAGCCAGCGCAGGTAGCCGGTCACCAGGCCAATGGCCAGGCCGATCAGGGTGGACAGCACGGCCACTGCCAGGCCCACGGTGAGCGAAACCCGAGCCCCGTAGATGACACGGCTGTAGACATCGCGCCCCAGCATATCGGTGCCAAACCAGAATTGCTCTGAGGGTGGGCGCAAGCGCTTGATGGGCGAGAGCGCCAGCGGATCACTGGTGCCCAGCCAGGGTGCCAGCAAAGCCACCAGCAGCATGAGCAGCAGCACCAGGGCGCCAACAATGGCGGTCGGGTGCCGACGCATCGCATCCTTGAAGCGCAACCAGGTGGGCGAGGCGGAGCTGGCCATGTCAATACCGGATACGAGGGTCAAACAGCGAATAGCTGAGATCGACCAGCAGGTTGACGACCACATAGACCGCCGAGAACAGCAGCGTCACGCCCTGGATGATCGGGTAGTCGCGACGCAGGATCGCGTCCACCGTAAGGCGGCCCAGACCTGGAATGGCGAACACGGTTTCAGTCACCACCACACCGCCGATCAGCAGGGCCACGCCAATACCGATGATGGTGACAATTGGAACAGCCGCGTTCTTGAGCGCATGACGGGTGAGCACAGTGCCGGGTGCCAGCCCCTTGGCGGTGGCGGTGCGGATGTAATCTTGCGCCAGCACATCGAGCATGGTGGCGCGTGTGATGCGCGCGATCAGCGCCATGTAGACAACCCCCAGGGCCACGCTGGGCAGGATCATGTGCTGGACAAAGGGCCCAAATCCCTCCTTCAGGCTGCGATAGCCTTGCACCGGCAACCACTCCAGCTGCACGGAAAAAAGCAGGATCAGCCCGTAGGCAATGACAAATACCGGTACCGAGAAGCCCAGCACCGAGATGGCCATCACAAATCGGTCCACCCAGCCGCCGGCGCGCGCAGCAGCCAGCACGCCCAGCGGCACCGCCAGGCCCACAGCCACGATCAGGGTGCACACCGTCAGCGCCAGGGTGGGTTCGATGCGTTGACCAATCAGGGTGGAAACCGGCAGGTTGGTGAAGATGGAGGTGCCCAGGTCGCCTTGTGAGAGGGCCCAGATCCAGTTGCCAAAACGCACCAGATAGGGCTGATCCAGGCCAAGCTGGGCGCGGATGCGCGCGATGTCGTCTTCTGTGGCAATGTCACCGGCAATCACTGCCGCCGGGTCGCCTGGGCTCAGGTAGAGCAGGGAAAAAACCAGCAGGGCCACCACAGCCATGACCGGAATGGTGGCCAGCAGACGTTTGATCAGGTAACGCAACATGGATACAGAAGGCTCAGGTGCTCAGCGTGGCAACTCGCCACGCTGAGCACAAGACAAAAGGCACCAGGCCCGGGATGCAGGCGCAGTGCAGTGCCGGAAATTATTTTTTCTCGACGTTCCAGATGAAGGTGACCGGCGAGTTGATCACGCCTGAAAGATTGGAACGATAGGCCGTCGGGATGATGAACTGTGCCGTCGGGATGTAGGGCACGCTTTCAAAGGCGCGCTTCTGCATTTCTTCCGCCACTTTTTTCTGATCGGCCAAGGTGGGCGCATTGAACCAGGCATCGCGCAGTTCCTCCAACTTGGCATCGCTGGGCCAGCCAAACCAGGACTTGTCACCGGCCCCGCGCAAGGGCGAGTTGAGGGCAGGGGTGGTGATGTCCGGACCCACGAACCAGGTGTGGAACACGCTCCAGCCACCTTTTTCCACCGGCTCCTTGGACGAGCGGCGGGTGATCAGGGTGCCCCAGTCGCTGGCAGCCAGTTCGACATTGAAGCCGATCTTGCGCAGCAATTCCTGGGTGACCAGGGCCTGCGAGTGGACGATCGGCTGGTCGGTGGCCGTCATGAGGATGACTTTCTCACCCTTGTAGCCGGCCTCTTTCACCATCGCCTTGGCCTTGTCCAGGTCGCGCTTGCCGGTCAGGGCAGTCGAAGCGGCGGTGCTGGCCATCGGGGTGCCGCAGGTGAAGTAGGACGGGCAGGGTTTGCCATTCTTCGGGCTGCCGGCAATCGCGATGGCGTAATCGTTCTGGTCCAGCACGGCCAGCACCGCCTGACGCAATTTGACATTGTTGAATGGGGGTTGCAGGTGATTGAAGCGCAACAGGCCGATGGAGCCCAGGGGATCAACGCTCTCGACCTTGATGCTCCTGTTTTTCTCCAGCACCGGAATCAGGTCGACCGGCACCTGCTGCCACCAATCCACTTCGCCGTTGTTCAGGGCGGCTGCGGCAGTGGCTGCGTCGGGGATGTAAATCCACTCCACCCGGTCTACCTTGGCCACTTTACCGCCGGCGCCCCAGGACGGTGCCTCCTTGCGGGGCACATAGTCGGTGTTCTTCACATAAACCACTTTGTTGCCTGGCACCCACTCGGCCTTGACCATCTTGAAGGGGCCTGAACCTGTGGGATCTTCCACCTGCTTGAAGGCATCGATCTTGGCCACGCGCTCGGGCATGATGAACGGCACATTGGAGGAGGGTTTGCCCAGTGCCTCCAGCACATAAGGGAAGGGCTTCTTGAGTTTTAGCCTAAAGGTCTTGTCATTGACCGCGGTCCAGGAGTCGGTCATCTCGGCCAGCTTTTGCCCGAACACATCGCGCTTGGCCCAGCGTTCGATGGATGCAATGCAGTCAGCTGACCGCACCGGTGTGGTGTCGTGGAACTTGAGGCCATCGCGCAGGGTGAAGGTGTAGGTGAGGTTGTCCCTGCTCACTTCCCACTTGTCCACCATCTGCGGCTGGATCTTGAAGTTGGCATCGGTGGCAAACAGCACGTCATACACCATGTAGCCATGGTTGCGGGTGATGTAGGCAGTGGTCCAGATCGGGTCCAGACTGCGCAGGTCAGCTTCAGGGACAAACTTGAGCACCTTGCCCTGTGCCAGAGCGGGGGCGCTGGCCAGCGCGCCCAGGGTCAAGGCCAGCCCGAGGGCAACGCCTTGCCAGAGACGACGACGTCGGATAGTTGTGGCTTTCATCATGGTGTGATCCTGATTGAAGGTTAGTAACGCGGACTCATGGCTTCTGGGCCAGCCGACCAAAGGCTTACTATGCGCCTGTTTGCGCCCGACGAGGACTAGGGCAATCCCTGATTAGCCGCATGCACCTGGGAGTTTTGCTCTAATGGCCCTATTGGTAACTCATGAAATTTGAGGCTTATGAAGGCATGTGATTTGCTGTTGAAGGGTGCCACCGTCTTTGATGGCTCGGGACAGGGTCGATTTCGGGCCGATGTGGCGCTGAGTCAGGGCCGTATTGCAGCAGTCGGCCAGTTGCAGTCCATGACTGCGGCACAAAGCATTGAGTTGGATGGCCTGGCCCTGGCGCCGGGCTTCATTGATGTGCACACCCACGATGACCGACTGCTGCTGGCCGATCCGGCCATGGTGCCCAAGGTCAGCCAAGGCGTCACCACCGTGGTGGTGGGCAATTGCGGCATCAGCCTGGCACCCCTGGGGCAGCACGAAGCAGTGCCGCCTTTGAACCTGGTGGCTGAAGCTCCAGCCCCGGGCCTATCACAGCGCTTTGACAGTTTTGCCAGCTATTTTGCCCAGCTCGCAGCCAATCCTGCTGCAGTCAATATGGCCGCGCTGATTGGGCACACTAGCTTGCGTGTGGTCGCATTGGCTGACCTGGGCCGACCTGCCAATGCACAGGAGATCACACATATGCAAAGCCTTGTACGTGAAGGGCTGAGCGCTGGCGCGCTGGGGGTGTCCACAGGCACTTACTACGCGCCGGCCGCAGCGGCCACGGCCAGTGAGATTCGCGCAGTGTGCGAGCCCTTGCGAGCCAGCAATGCATTGATCGCCTCACATCTACGCGATGAGGGCGACCAGGTGCTTCAGGCCATGACCGAGGCCATCGACATCGCCCAGGACTTGGGCGTACGCCAGCTGCTGTCGCATCATAAAGTCCTGGGGCGTGCCAACTTTGGCCGTTCGCGTCAGACCTTGGCCTTGCTGGATCAAGTCAAAAGCAGGAGCGATGTCTGCCTGGATTGCTATCCCTATGCCGCCTCTTCAACAGTGCTGCGCGCTGATGCAGCAGCGCAGGCCTCGCGTACCCTGGTGGCCTGGTCCAAGGCCCTGCCTGAGGCCAGCGGACGCTACCTGGATGAATTGGCCAGCGAACGACAGCTGGGCATGGAAGCAATGATCGCCGCCTTGCAGCCCGCGGGAGCCATTTATTTTTCCATGGATGAGGCCGATGTCGAGCGCATCCTGGCCTATCCAGACACCATGATTGGTTCGGACGGATTGCCCCACGACACCTTTCCTCACCCACGCCTGTGGGGTGCCTTTCCCCGGGTGCTCGGGCACTTTGCACGCGAGCGAGGTCTGTTCAGCCTGGAGCAGGCGATCCACAAGATGAGTGGCTTGCCTGCCAGTCGTTTACGCATGCAGGGCCGAGGCCTGATTCAAGCTGGCTTTGCCGCCGATCTGGTGGTCTTTGACCCCTTGCGGGTGGCTGACCAAGCCACGTTTGCCTCCCCGCTCAAACCGGCTATCGGCATTGAACGTGTTTATGTCAATGGCAGCCTGGCTTATCACGCTGGCCAGGCCACTACAGCGCGCGCTGGCCAGATCATCCGCCGCGCGGGCGTGGGAGTGCAGCCATGAGAATCGTCGCCGCGCGTTTGAACCACGAGACCAATACTTTCTCACCCGTGTCCACGCCTCTGTCGGCATTCGGACCCGATGGCCCAACTTTTGCTGCCCAAGCCTTGGCCCAGGCCACGGGCACCCGTACCGGGCTGGGTGCCTTCATTGATCTGGCACGGCAGCGCGGCGACGAATTGGTGGTGGCAGTCAATGCCACCGCCAACCCCAGCGGACGGGTGCAGGACAGTGCCTTTGAACAGATGGCTGGCAGCATCGTCGACGCTGTCAAGAAAGGCTGCGATCTGATCTTGCTGGACCTGCATGGCGCCATGGTCACTCAGTCGCTGGATGATGCCGAGGGCGAGTTGTTGCGTCGCGTGCGTGCAGTGGCCGCTGGCACTCCTGTTGCGGTGGCACTGGACCTGCATGCCAATCTGTCGCAGGCCATGGTCGATCATGCCGATGTGATTGTGGGCTTCAAAACTTACCCCCATGTCGATATGTACGAAACTGGCGCGCATGCAGCCCGGCTGGCATTCAGGTGGCTCGATACCGGACAGCGGCCGGCAATCGCCTGGCGCCAACTGCCGCTGCTCTCGCATACCCTGGCCAGCGCCACCGCTCAGGGTGCCATGCAACGCGCAGTTGCGCGTGCGCAGGGGCTGGAGCAGCAGGGGCTTGCCGCTGCCACTGTGTTTGCCGGATTTTCCCTGGCCGATATTCCCAATGCAGGTATGAGTGTGGTCACTGTGGGTGAAGACCACCACCAGGCACAGGCGGCAGCCGATGCGCTGGCGCGCATGATCTGGGATGAGCGTGCAGGCTTTGTCTATACCAGTGCAGACTTGGTCGATAGTGTTGCACGCGCCAAGTCACTCCGTGCCGCTTCGGCTGGTGTAGGGCCAGTACTGTTGCTGGATCACGGCGACAATGTGATGTCCGGTGGCAGTTGCGACACCACTCCGGTACTGGAAGAATGTCTGCGCCAGGGGGTCACTCGCATTGGCATGGGCCCGTTGGCTGATGCGCAAACTGTGGCCCAAGCCATTGAAGCGGGTGTGGGTGCTGCGCTCAAGGTGCGGGTGGGCAACAAGATGGCCTTGGGCCTGCCCAATGGGCAGCCGCCACCGCTGGCCCTGCAGGTGCAGGTGCGTGCGATCACCGATGGCCGTTTTCGCATCACTGGCCCCATCTACACCGGCGAGACCTGGGCCATGGGGCGCACTGTGGTGCTTGAGCACGCCGCTGGGATATTGGTCGTCAGCGAAAGACCGATGGAGCCGCTGGATTTGGGGGTATTCACCAGCGTCGGGGTCGACCCCGGCCAGTTTGACTACCTGATCCTCAAGTCGCGCATGTATTGCCGCCCCAGCTTTGTCCCAATCAGCGCAGGCTTGGTGGAGTGCGACAGCCGGGGCGTCACCAGTTCCGACTATGGCTTGTTCAAGTTCAGCCGCTTGCGCCGACCGGTCTATCCCCTGGATCTTCAGACGTCCATGCCCTGAAGTGGGCTGGAGGTTTGACCAGGGTTGGGTATGGCCAGCACCTTGTCAATGCGCCGGCCATCCAGGTCCACAACCTCAAACATCCAGTTGGCGCACTCGATGCGCTCGCCCACCCGGGGTAGCTCGCCGCTGACCGCCTGGAGCAGACCCGCCAGGGTGTTGTAGAGGCCGCGGTCCTCCTGCGGCAGCGCCGCAATGCCAAGCCGGCTTTTCAGTTCGTCGGCAGGCATCAGACCATCGAGCAGCCAGGAGCCGTCGCTGCGCTGGGTGGCCCAGGCCTCGGTCTGGGTGATGGGTTGCAATTCACCGGTGATCGCTTCCATCAGATCGCCAGGGGTCACCGTGCCCTGCACCACACCGTATTCGTCCACCACCAGGACCAGCCGGCTGGCGCGGGCGCGAAACTGCTCCAGCAATTCAAGCACGGTCAAGGTTTCCGGCACAAACACTGCAGGCTGGATATGTTGGCCCAGGGGCGCGGGTTCGGCTGCTCCCAGCTCCAGCAGCATGCCCAGACTGATGATGCCCTCGACCTGGTCGAGTGAGCCTCGGCATACCGGATACCAGGAGTGCGACTGCAGATGGCCCTTGAGGCTGATCTGTTGCAGGCTTTGCGCCACTGACAGATCTGCTTCTAGCCAATCAATTTCGCTGCGCGGCACCATGATCGAGGTCAGGGCGCGGTCATCCAAGCGAAACACGTTTTGTACCAATTTTTGTTCTTGGCGCTCAATCACGCCAGCGTCCACCCCTTCTTCCAGGCTGTGTCGGATTTCCTCCTCAGTCATGCTGCGCGTCACATCGGTGGGAATGCGCATGAGTTGCAAGACTGCCTGGGTGGTGGCCGAGAGCAGAGCGACAAAGGGTCGGGCTGCCAGGGCCAGGCCGTTCATCGGACGCGACATCCAGCGTGCCACCGTTTCGGGGTAGAGCTGGCCGATGCGTTTGGGAACCAATTCGCCAAAGATGATGGTGACAAAGGTGATTACGGTCACCACCAGGCCAGTGGCGGTGATGCCGGCCGGTTTTTCCGACAAGCCCAGGTCTTGCAGCCACACGGCCAGATCCTGGCTGAAGGCAGCCTCGCTCACAATGCCATTGAGCACGCCAATTGATGTAATGCCGACCTGCACCGTGGAGAGGAACTGGTTGGGCTTGTCGATCATGGCCAGAGCAGCCACCGCACCGCCATCGCCGGCGTTGGCCAGCGCGATAAGACGCGCTTTGCGGCTGGCTGCCAATGCCAACTCCGACATGGCAAACAGGCCGTTGAGCAGAATCAACAGAACGATGAGCAATAACTCCATGCGAGCCAGGCGAGAATAGACACCATGGCACTTTACCTGATTGGCGATGTGCAGGGCTGTGATGCAGCCCTGGGGCAGCTGCTTGGAAAGATCAACTTCTCGCCCAGTCGCGACACCCTCTTCTTGTTAGGCGATCTGGTCAACCGCGGGCCCGACTCCCTGGCGGTGCTGCGCCGCCTGCGTGCTTATGGCGCTTCAGCGCGTTGCCTGCTGGGCAACCACGATCTGCATTTGTTGGCCCTGGCCCATGGCGCGCGCGACCCCCATCGCCTCGACACACTGACCAGCGTCCTGCAAGACCCCGACCGCCAGGGCCTGCTGCAGTGGCTCAGCCAGCAAAGCATGGCCCTGTGCGAACACATTGGAGGCGAGCCTGTGCTGATGGTGCATGCCGGTGTGCTGCCTAGCTGGACCTTGGCACAAACGCTGGATCTGGCGGCCGAAGTGGAGGCTGTGCTGCGCGGCGCAGAACTGCCGGCGTTTTTGCACCAGATGTACGGCAACCAACCCGTGCGTTGGCAGGATAACCTGGTGGGCATGGAACGCCTGCGGGTGATTGTCAATGCGCTCACTCGTCTGCGTTTCTGTACTGCCCAGGGCGAAATGGAATTTGTCACCAAGAACAGTGCGGCTGCTGCACCGCCGGGGTTTATGCCTTGGTTCGATGTCCCCGGACGACAGACTGCGCATGTCACGGTAGCCTTTGGTCACTGGTCCACCCTGGGTTGCCTGAGCCGGCCACGGCTGATGGCGCTGGACACCGGCTGTGTCTGGGGGGGCGCGCTCAGCGCCGTTCGCATTGATGGAGACGGTGCGCGCGAGCTGATTCAGGTGCCTTGTCCAGCAGCCCAAAACCCCGACATGTCGGGCGACTGAAGGGCGTCAGCCGCCTGAGCCCCCGCTTTACTCCGCCTTGAACAGGGCGGCTACCTTGCGCTTAGGCTTGATATTGGCCGAGATGCTGCTTCGTACAGGAGCCTTGCTGCTGGATTCCCAGGCTGGCGCAGCGATGGTCGCGTCTGCTTCGTAGGGTTTGTCAAAGAAGGGGTCTCGGGGTGCAGCGCGTGGCTGGTGCGGGCGTGGGGCGCGCTCAGCGCGATCTCGGCGCCCTTCATCTTCCAGACGATCGTACAGCCGGTGCCCCTCGTTGAAGCGGCCTTGGCGACGAATATCCGGTACGTACTCTTCAAATTCGACCGGCTCCACTTCAAACTTGGTCTTGATCAGTTTTTCGATATCGCTTATCAGCTTGCTGTCTTTGCTGGTGGCGAATCTGACCGCCAGTCCTGAAGCGCCCGCCCGGCCGGTGCGGCCAATGCGGTGCACATAGTCTTCGGCATTGAAGGGAATGTCGAAGTTGAACACCGCAGGCACATCCTTGATATCGAGTCCGCGTGCAGCCACATCGGTGCAGACCAGCAGGTCAACCTCGCCGCGTTTGAATGCATCCAGGGCTTTGAGGCGTTCGTCCTGGCTTTTGTCCCCATGCAGGGCGGTGGCCTTCAGTCCATCACGTTCCAGGGTGCGTGCCAGACGCGCGCAGCCCAGCTTGCTGTTGACAAAGACAAAGGCCTGCTTGAGATCTTTTTCGCGCAGGATCTGCTTGAGGGCGCGGCGCTTGTCATCCTCGGGCACGCTGTAGACATGTTGCTCCACGGTGGCCGCGGTGGCGTTGGAGCGCGCCACTTCAATCGTCACCGGGTTCTGCAGATAGCTGTTGGCCAGGCGTTTGATCTCAGGCGAAAAGGTGGCTGAAAACAGCAAGGTGGTGCGTTGCTTGGGCAGATAAGACAGGATGCGCTGCAGGTCGGGCAGAAAGCCGATGTCCAGCATCCGGTCGGCTTCATCCAGCACCACATACTCGACCTGGTTGAGCACTGCGTTCTTGGCCTCGATATGGTCCAGCAGGCGGCCTGGGGTGGCCACCAGTACTTCCACGCCTTTTTTCAGCTCGGCAGTCTGCGGCTTCATGTCCATGCCGCCAAACACCACCGTACTACGAATGCCGGTGTACTTGGCGTAGAGCTTGACCTGTTGCGCCACCTGATCAGCCAGTTCACGCGTGGGCAGCAGCACCAGCGCACGCACCGGGTGACGGGCAGGCGAGGTGGAGGTGTTTTCGTGCTTGAGCAGGCGTTGCAGCAGCGGCAGTGCAAAAGCGGCAGTTTTGCCGGTGCCCGTCTGGGCCGCTCCCATCACATCCTGTCCGGCCAGCACCACCGGGATGGCCTGGGCCTGGATCGGGGTCATGGTTTCATAGCCCATTTCGGCTACCGCGCGTCTGAGCGGTTCGGCCAGGTTTAGGTCAGCGTAAAGCTGCGGTACAGGAATGGGTTCGCTCATGAGTCCTTGGAAGTGAGTGGCCGCTGACTCGCTGTCGCTAGATAAGGCGCGGCCCATGAAGGCCCGGAGGGTCCGGGCAAAGCCGTATTATCCCCTATCCCCGCTTGCCCTGCCCATGACCGCCAGTTCCTCCTCCAGTCCACTTCTTGACGCTGTCGCCACAGCAGAGCGCCTACCCTATGCTGACCTGGCAAGTGCGATTGCCCGTTTGCTGCGCGATTCCTCGGTACAGGTGCCCCCGCGCCTGGTCCAGCCCCTGTCTGGTGGCGGCAGCCTCTTTGTCATGCCCGCGGCCGATGACAGCCTGGCCATCACCAAGCTGATTTCCTACACGCCCGCCAATGCCGGAACCGCCAGGCCAGCCATTCAGGGCGATGTGGTGGTATTCGATGTGGGTACTGGCGAGCGCCGCCTGATCCTCCATGGCCCCACGGTGACCGCACGACGCACCGCGGCGGTTTCCCTGCTGGCGGCGCAGCAACTGGCCCCCGAGCCCCAGGGTCCCCTGCTGATTGTGGGTGCCGGGGTGCAGGGGCGCGCGCACCTGGAAGCGTTTGTCCTGGGCCTGGGCGTCAAGGATGTGCGCATCGTCTCGCGCAGCGCCGCCAGCGCGCAAGCCCTGGCCGCATATGCCCAAACCCTGGGTGTGCGAGCCTTGGTGGTCGCTGATGCCAACGCCGCGCTTTCCGACTGCCCCCTGGTCATCACCTGCACCCCCGCGCGTGAGGTGGTGCTGTACGACTTGCCACGACAGGATGCCTTCGTGGCTGCGGTCGGCGCCTTCACCCCGCAAATGGTCGAACTCGCCCCAGAGCTGTGCCGATATTGCGCCACTCTGGGCACGGTCGTGCTCGATACCCGCGAGGCTGACCATGAGGCCGGCGACCTGCTCCAGGCGGGCCTTGGGGTGTCGCGTTTTGACACCCTGGGTGATGTGATCCGGGGCACCAGGCGCCACGCTGCGCCAACCGGTGGGCCGATCCTGTTCAAGAGCTGCGGCTGGGCCGGATGGGACCTCGCCGCGGCGCAACTGGCTGTCGGCAACTGAATGTCGGTTAGCTTCAGGTCTTGGGCAAGGTCACGCCGCGCTGGCCCTGGTATTTGCCGCCACGGTCCTTGTAGCTGGTCTCACAGACTTCATCGCTCTCGAAAAACAGCACCTGGGCGCAGCCCTCGCCAGCGTAGATTTTGGCTGGTAGCGGCGTGGTGTTACTGAATTCCAGGGTGACATAGCCTTCCCACTCGGGCTCGAAGGGGGTGACGTTGACGATGATGCCGCAGCGCGCATAGGTGCTCTTGCCCAGGCAGATGGTCAGCACATTGCGCGGAATGCGGAAGTACTCCACCGTGCGCGCCAGGGCGAAGCTGTTGGGCGGAATGATGCAGACTTCGCTTTCAATGTCGACAAAGCTCTTCTCATCGAAGTTTTTCGGATCCACCACCGTGCTGTGGATATTGGTAAAGACCTTGAATTCAGGCGCGCAGCGAATGTCATAGCCGTAGCTGCTGGTGCCGTAGCTGACAATTCGGTGCCCGTCGGCGGCGTGGCGCACCTGCCCAGGCTCAAAGGGCTCGATCATGCCGTGCTGCTCGGCCATGCGGCGGATCCATTTGTCGCTCTTGATGCTCATGCTGTATTTCCGGTGAATCCTGGGATTGTAGGCAGTGGGCGCAGGCTGACCAGCAAGCCAGCACGCCAGCCGGTCAACAACCTGGGGGCTTTTCAGCGCGGCTTTTCGCCGGCGACGGTGGTGCGGTAGAGCTCGCGGCGGTAGCCAAAATAATCATTGAAAGCCTGGTGGATGCACAGGCGGTTGTCCCAGATCGCCAGCGTTTTGGGCTCCCAGCGCAGCCGGCAGGTAAAAGCATGCTGGATGATGTGCTCAACCAGGAAGGCCAGCAATGGCGCAGATTCCTCCGGCTCCATCCCCTCTATGCCGATCGCATAAGCGCCATCTACATACAGCGCCTTCTCACCAGTGACCGGATGGGTGCGCACCAGCGGGTGGGTGTTGCCGTTGATCTTGCGGATCAGACTCTCCGACAGCTGGGTGGATTGACGCGATGCTGCCAACTGTCCGATCGGGCTGTCACGCAGTTCCACGCTTTCCTGCGCCGCTTTCATGACCTCGCGAATTGAAAAATGCACCTTCAAGCCCTGGATCATTTGGCGATAGGTGTCGCTCAGGCTGGCATAGGCCAGGGCGGAGTTGGCCCAGATGGTGTCACCGCCAAAAGGGGGTATTTCCACCGAATACAGCGCAGTGATGGCTGGGGGCTCGGGTAAAAAAGGTGAGTCGGTGTGCCAGCCTTCACCAAAAACCATCTTGGATTTGTCGTCCGCTTCCTTGATCAGGGGGTGCACATTGCGGTGGCCCGGCACGCCGGAGGTGTAGGCGTCTTCGGCAAACGGGCCAAAGCGCAGGCTGAAAGCTTCGTGCTGCTCGTGGGTCAGTGTCTGCTGACGAAAATAGATCATCTTGTGCCGAAACAGCGCATGCTGCACTTCGGCAAACTGGGCATCGTTGATGGATGCCAGATCCACGCCCCGGATTTCAGCGCCCATGGCGGCAGCCAAGGGCAGTGCCTGGATGTGCTGATAGTTACTGACGTGGTTGTCAAACTTCCCAGTGGGGTGAAGACGCATAAGACCCTCTCGCTTTGATGCCTGGACAGCGCAAACAGTATACGGAACTTTCTCTGCAAGCCTGACGCTGCAGCCTCTCTGCAAGCACCAGTCTCATGGTTGCCAGCAGACGATGGGCGCCTGCTGGCAAGGATGGTGCAAGCCCTCAAAGTGGCGATACAGTAACGGTCTCGAATGACCACTCCTCGTTCAGAGGGGTGGCCTCCAACCATCGGTCACAATCCAGGACACATTCAGAGGATCAGAGGAAAGTTGTGGAAATCTCGTTTAGCAAGGAAATCGAATCCCTGAAATACGGCCAGGGTCAGACTTTCCATGGGGAAGGCATTCTGGCCATCACCAAGGCGCTGCTGCAGTCGGGCGTGGCCTATGTGGGTGGCTACCAGGGAGCGCCGGTGTCGCACCTGCTCGATGTCATGGTGCAGGCCAAGCCCTACCTGGATGAGTTGGGGGTTCATGTGGAGGCCTGCGCCAACGAGGCCTCGGCAGCGGCCATGCTGGGTGCCTCCATCCACTATCCCTTGCGCGGTGCGGTCACCTGGAAGTCGATCGTGGGCACCAATGTGGCGGCCGATGCGCTGAGCAATCTGTCCTCGCCCGGTGTCAAGGGCGGCGTGCTGATTGTGGTCGGAGAAGACTATGGCGAAGGCGCCAGCGTGATCCAGGAGCGTACCCACGCCTATGCCCTCAAGTCGAGCATGGTGCTGCTCGACCCCCGCCCTGACCTGCAACGCATGGTGGACATGGTGGAACATGGCTTTGCCCTGTCCGAGGCCTCCAATATGCCGGCCATTCTGGAATTGCGTATCCGAGCCTGTCATGTCCGCGGCAGCTTTGCAGCCCGCGACAACCAGCCGCCCAAAATCTCCACCCGCCGGCTGCTGGAAGACCCGGCTGCGTTTGATTACAACCGCCTGGCGCACCCGCCAGTGACCTTTCGCCACGAAAAACTCAAGGGCGAGCAGCGCATTCCGGCTGCGCGCGACTACATCCGTCAGCACCAGCTCAACGAGTTGTTTGCGGGCAAGCACAGCGAATTGGGCATCGTGGTCCAGGGCGGGCTCTACAACACCCTGATCCGTACTCTGCAACAGTTTGGCCTGGCTGACGCTTTTGGCAATTCCGATATTCCTCTGCTGGTGCTCAATGTCACCTGCCCACTGGTGCCAGACGAGCTTGGCCAGTTCTGCCTGGGCAAACGCGCTGTGCTGGTCATGGAAGAGGGCCAGCCCGAGTACATCGAGCAGGAGTTGGCCACCCTGCTGCGACGCGCCGATATCCAGACTCCGCTGCACGGCAAGGACATGCTGCTGCAAGCCGGCGAATACTCGGCCGAGGTGATGGCAACCGGCCTGGAAAAATTTCTGCGCCAGTACCGGTCGGAATTGCTGAGCCCCAGCGTGCCAGCCTGGCTGGATGGCAACCGTGAGCGACGCAGCGCGATTGCCGCCGAGCTGGGCCAGGCCTTGCCGGCGCGACCGCCTGGCATGTGCATCGGCTGCCCCGAGCGACCGGTCTTTGCCGCGCTCAAGCTGGCGCAGCAGCAGGTGGGCCAGGTCCATGTGGCGGGCGACATTGGTTGTCACGCGCTGGCCACTTTTGAGCCCTTCTCCTTTGGTCACTCCATCCTGGGCTATGGCATGAGCCTGGCCAGCCGTGCGGGTGTCTCGCCGGTGATGAACCGGCGCGTGCTCTCGGTCATGGGCGACGGCGGTTTCTGGCACAACGGCCTGCTCACCGGGGTGCAGAGCGCCCTCTTTAATGGGGATGATGCGGTGCTGCTGATCTTCAAGAATGGCTACACCTCCGCGACGGGCACCCAGGACATCATTTCCACGCCGGCCGAGGCGGACAAAGACAAAGCGCCCGACAAGCGCAAGAGTGTGGTGCACACCAACCAGACCATTGAGCGCACTCTCAAAGGCCTGGGAGTGAAGTGGCTGCGCACCGTGACGACCTATGAGGTCGAGAAAGTACGCCAGACCCTGGTTGAGGCCATGACCTCTGATTTCAATGGCCTCAAAGTCATCGTGGCCGAGGGCGAGTGTCAGCTTGAGCGTCAGCGCCGCATCAAGCCCTGGCTGGCCAGTTTACTTAAGCGCGGCCTGCGCGTTGAGCGGGTCAAATACGGGGTCGATGAGGATGTCTGTACCGGTGACCATGCCTGCATTCGCCTATCGGGTTGCCCCACGCTCACCCTCAAGGACAATCCCGACCCGCTCAAGGTCGATCCGGTGGCCACCGTGATCGATGGCTGCGTGGGCTGCGGACTATGCGGTGCCAATGCACATGCCGCCACGCTGTGCCCTTCCTTTTACCGCGCAGAAGTGGTGCAAAACCCCAAATGGCATGAGCGTCTGTTATCAGAATTGCGTCAACGCTTGATTAAACGGATGCAGTTGGCATGACGCAGCAACCCATCTCCCTGCTCTTGTGCGCCCTGGGTGGTGAAGGCGGCGGTGTACTGACCGAATGGCTGGTCGAGGCCGCGCGCCTGGCGGGCTATCCAGTACAGGCCACTTCCATTCCTGGAGTCGCACAACGCACCGGCGCCACCACCTATTACCTTGAAGTTTTCCCGGTACCGCTGTCTGAGCTGGGCCAGCAGCGCCCGGTGCTGGGCCTGTACCCCGTGCCTGGGCGCCTGGATGGGCTGGTTTCCAGCGAGCTGCTGGAAACCGTGCGTCAAATCAGCCTGGGGCATCCCAGTGCCGAACGCACCCTGGTGCTCAGTTCGTCTGCGCGCGCGCTAACCACCCATGAAAAGATGCAACTGACTGATGGCCGGCGCGATGAACAGCAGCTGATGCAAATGATTGCCAGCCAAAGCCAGGTGCACCATGTGTTGGATATGGCCGAACTGACGCGTCAGGCCGGCACCGTGGTGAGCGCGGTCATGTTGGGCTGTATCGCTGCCAGTGGCCTATTGCCCATAGCGCGTGAGGCTTACAGAACCATCCTGGCCGATGGCAGCTCTGCTGCCCAAGCCAGCTTGCGTGGTTTTGACCTGGGCTTCACCGCCATCGAGCAGCAGCGTGCCCAGGCCCGCTATCTTGATGGTGTGCTCCGCCCTGAGCCACAGTTGGCCGAGCCGGCAGTTTTTCCGGCTCCCTTTGCACCCTTGTTCCCCCCCGAACTGCATGCGCTGATCGCGCTGGGCTATGAGCGACTGGTCGATTACCAGAGCCCTCTTTATGCCAAGCAATACATGGAAAGGTTGTACGAAGTCCACCGTGCCGAACGCGAGAGCGACCCCGGGCTTGAGCACGGCTGGGCTATCACGCGTGAGATGGCCCGTTGGCTGGCGCTGTGGATGGCTTTTGATGACATTGTCCGGGTGGCTGATCTCAAAAGCCGGGCCAGCCGGATGCAGCGGGTGCGCGGCGAAGTCAAGGCCGGATCCAGTGATCTGCTCAAGCTCTACGACCACTTCAAGCCTGGGGTACCCGAATTCGCCGCCCTGTTGCCGGGCTTGCTGGCCCGACCCCTGCTGGCCTGGGACAACCGACGCAAAGCCAAGGGCAAGCGTGCCCTGGCTCTGCCTTTGAAGATTGGCACTCACACCATCACCGGCATGCTCGCGCTGCGGGGCCTGGCCGCGCTGAAAGCCTTGCGGCCCAAAGGCAGTCGCTTTGCCACTGAGCAGACCCTGATCGATGAATGGCTGACAGCGGTCATTCGGCTGACCAACTTGCATTGGCAAAGCGGACACGAAGTCGCCCAGTGTGGTCGTCTGGTCAAGGGCTACGGCAGTACCAATGAGCGCGGCAAGGAAAACCTGCTGCATGTGGTGCGCCATCTCTCGGTCGCCCTGCACTTCACGGATCATGCGCAACGTGCCCAGGCGATTGCAGCTGCCCGCCAGGCGGCTTTGGCCGACGACAGCGGCAAGACTCTGGATCACACCTTGCAGCAGCTTGGCGTGCCAGCGCGACCGATCAAGGAACAGCCAATCCGCTGGGTGCGTCGGAAAGCGGCAGCCCGGGAAATCGCCTGAAAGGGCGCAAGGCATGATACAAATACAGACTTCAGATCAACCATAAGTAAATTTCCAAGGAGACCATTGACATGAAGACCACACTCAAAACCCTGGCTGCTGCCTGTGCTGCGGGCCTGCTGATCGGCGCCATGCCTGTCC
Source organism: Burkholderiaceae bacterium (assembly GCA_017853735.1). Classification (GTDB taxonomy): domain Bacteria; phylum Pseudomonadota; class Gammaproteobacteria; order Burkholderiales; family Burkholderiaceae_C; genus Hylemonella. The sequence goes on from JAFMJA010000004.1 coordinate 20,359, forward strand.
AGGCGCAAGACAAGCCGGTGCAGCTGCGCTTTTCCAGCTGGGTACCAGCCCAGCATGCACTCAATCCGGCGCTGATCGCCTGGGGTGAAAGCCTCAAAAAGGCCTCCGGTGGCTCGATCAGCGCCACCCTGTTCCCGGCCCAGCAGCTGGGCAAGGCCTTTGACCACTACGACATGGCGCGCGACGGCATTGCCGATTTCGCCTATGTCAATCCTGGTTACCAGCCTGGTCGCTTTCCGGTATTTGCGGGAGCTTCCTTGCCCTTTATGTTTTCCAATGGCAAATCGGGTTCTGCAGCCATTGATGCCTGGTACCGCCGCTACGCCGCCACCGAGATGAAGGATGTCAAGTTCTGCTTTGCCTTTGTCCATGACCCCGGTACTTTCCACTCGCGCAAGAAAATCGTTTTGCCAAGCGACGTCAAAGGCATGAAAGTTCGTCCCGCCACCGACACGATTGGCCAGATGATCACCTTGCTGGGCGGCACCAATGTCCAGTCTTCAGCGCCCGAGGTGCGCGAGATCATCGAGCGTGGCGTGGCCGAAGCGGTCACCTTCCCCTGGGGCTCCATCCCTTTGTTTGGCATCGACAAAGTGGTGAGCTACCACATGGATGTCCCCTTGTACGTGACGCCTTTTGTCTGGGTTATGAACCAGAACAAATACAACGCCATGTCCCCGGCGCAAAAGAAAGCGGTTGATGACCACTGCACCACCGAATGGGCCGAAAAAGTCGCGGCAAATTGGGCTGACTTTGAGTTTGACGGACATGCCAAGTTGGCTGCCCTGCCCGGGCATGAGGTTTACAAGTTGACCCCTGACCAGCTGGCCGCATGGCGCAGTGCAGTAGCCCCGATGGAGGCACGCTGGATGCAAGAACTCAAGGCCAAATCCGGCCTGGATGGCAAACCGGTACTGGACGCCTTGAAACAGCAGCTGGTGAAATACAAAGCCGCGCTGTAATTTTCAACGCAGGGCGCTGAACCAACCGGTTCGCTGCCCTGTTTCAATTTCTGGACCTGATGCCTGGCGTGAAACGCAATGGAATGGATCGTGTCATCGACACGATCGAGTGGCTGGCGGCCATCTTTGTTGGCATTGTGGCGCTCAATATCTTTGTTGCAGTCATTCTGCGCAAGTTTTTCAGCACCTCCATTCCCGATGCCTATGATTTTGGCTCGCTGATGCTGGGCATCCTGATTTTCTGGGGCATTGCTGCCACCAGCTACCGCGGTACCCACATCACCGTCGATTTGCTCTGGAGTGCGGGAAGCCAGCGCACCAAGCGCTATATCGATATTTTTGCCACCCTGGTGCTGTTGTTTGTCGTGGTAGTGCAGACCTACACCCTGTTTGACAAGGTGCTCCAGACCTATCGGGACAACGTTCTCACCTTTGACCTGCACTTGCCTGTCTGGCCTTTTTTTGCGCTGGCCTGGCTGGGCGATATTGCCGCAGTGCTGCTGATTTCTGTGCGTACCTGGCGCCTGGTGTTCCAGCCTGAGCGCGTGCAGGAGCACCCCTTGGAGCACACTAGCGAATGAAAGCCATGCCTTGAATACAGATCTGGTTGCTTTGATTGGCTTTGTCGCTCTGTTCGTGCTGATGGTGCTGCGCGTTCCTGTGGGTATGGCCATGGGCCTGGTCGGCGTCACTGGCTATGGCTATATCGTGGGCATGGAGCCGGCGCTCAAGATGGTCGGGCAGACTACCATGCGCACTGTCACCGATTCAGGCTTCAGCGTGATCCCCATGTTCATGCTGATGGGGGCATTCGTGTCTGTTTCGGGTGTCAGCCGAGAGCTGTTTCGCGCGGCCAATGCCTTTCTTGGGCATTTGCGCGGTGGTCTGGGCGTGGCCACGGTGATGGCCTGCGGTGGTTTCGCCGCCATTTGCGGCTCTTCGGTTGCCACCGCGGCTACCTTCTCTAAAGTGGCTTACCCGGAAATGCGCCACTACAACTATCCCAAGTCTTTTGCTACCGGGGTGATTGCGGCGGGCGGCACGCTGGGCATCATGATTCCGCCCTCCACCGTGCTGGCGGTCTACGCCATCCTGACCCAACAGGACATCGGCAAATTATTCATGGCGGGCATTGGCCCCGGCCTGCTGGCTATCTTGCTCTATGTCCTGACCATTGCCCTGATTGTCATGATCAGGCCCGGCTTTCTGCCCGCAGGCGAGCGCAAGACCCGCCAGGAACGGCTGGCCAGCCTGAAAGATGTGTGGGCGCCCTTGGCCCTCTTTTTCTTTGTGATCGGTGGTCTGTACGGAGGCCTTTTCACGCCCTCCGAGGCGGGCGGCATGGGCGCGGTTGGGGCTTTCCTGTTGGGCGTGGTGCGCTTGCGCCTGAGCCTGGCACAAATTCGCGAAGCATTGCTGGAGGCCACGCGCACCTCAGCGGCGGTGTTTACTGTGTTGATCGGAGCCCTGCTGTTTGGGTATTTCCTCACCATCACCCAAACGCCGCAAAAAGTGACTGAATTCCTTACTGGCCTGGGCTGGAGTCGCTACGCTCTGCTGGCCATCATCATGGCCATGTACCTGGTGCTGGGTTGCTTGATGGACGCCATGGCCATGATCATCCTCACTGTTCCGATCATCTACCCGCTGATCCTGCAACTGGGCTTTGATCCAATCTGGTTTGGGGTGATTGTTGTCATGACCGTGGAACTCGGGCTGATTCACCCGCCGGTGGGCATGAATGTGTTTGTGATCAAGAGTGTGGTGCCGGATGTCAGTTTCACCACCATTTTTCGCGGCGTGATTCCCTTTGTGCTGATGGACCTGGTGCGCCTGGTGATCCTGATTGCCTTTCCCATGATCGCGCTGTGGTTGCCCTCTCGCATGGGCTGAGACAAAGGCTCGGAATTTACTTGCCTGCCAATGCGCGCAGGCCGACGAGATCCACCACCTCCAGCACCCGGCCAGTGCCGCTGATCAGGCTGCGCTCGCGCAGGTGACGCAGCACACGTGACAAGGTCTCGGGCGCAATGCCCAGTTGGGCCGCGATCAGGCGTTTGCGCTGCTGCAGGGGCACTTCCAAGCTGCCGCTCTCATTGCGCTCGGCATGGTGCAGCAGCCACTCGGCACAGCGCGCTTCAGCATCCAGGGCCAAACGACTGACAGCCAGTTCGGTTTGCTGACGGTGTGCACGCGCGACATCGTGCAGCACACTCAGTGCATCGGGCGGTACAGCGGCAACAGTCTGGCGAAAGCGGCCCATCGGCACATGACGCAACACCACCTCACTCTGAGCCACCGCATCAACCGCGCTGCTGAGTTCCAGCACCGCGCTGCTCGCATCCAGCCAGGTGGGGCCCTCCACCATGCCTAGTTGATGAGCCAGCGAGTTCTTGTTGAGCAAGCCAAGCGCCACCCGGCCCGATTCGATATAAATCACCGAGATGGAAGAGTGACCTCGCCGCAGCAGCACGGTGCCGGCAGGTACCATGCGCTTTTCGGTGACGGGCGAGACAAATGCTGCAGCGCTCATACGGGGCACTGTGCGCCCGTCGCTGGCAAACTGCATTGAGGCAAATCAAACTAATCACCCAAAAGGGCCGGTTCAGATCACCAGCAGGGCGCGAAAGTCATTCACATTGGTAAATGTTGGGCCAGTGACCACCAGGTCACCCAAAGGCTGAAAGAAGCCAAAGGCATCATTACGTTCCAGGTATGGGTCGATCTTCATGCCCAGTGCCTGTGCCCGCGCCAGGGTGGCGGGCTCCACCCAGGCGCCGGCATTGCTCTCCATGCCATCGATGCCGTCGGTGTCTGCCGCCAGTGCCCACACGCCGGCTTGGCCTTGCAAGGCCTGCGCCAGCCCCAGGCAAAACTCACCCGCGCGCCCCCCCTTGCCACGCGCCTGTCCGGCAGGCAGGGGGCGGGCAGTGACCGTGGTCTCGCCGCCGCTCAAGATCACGCAGGGCCTGGCAAAGGGCTCGCCGCGCCGGGCCACCGCGCGCGCCAGCGCCGCCTGCACCTTGCCCACTTCACGTGACTCGCCCTCCATCTCATCACTCAGGATGTAGGCATTCAGGCCGGCAGCGCGCGCCGCTTGGGCCGCCGCTTCCAGCGACTGCTGCGGGGTGGCAATCATCTGCACCTGGTGGCCGCTGAAAGCCGGGTCACCCGGTTTGGGAGTTTCCAGCGTGCCTTCTTCCAGTGCCCTTTGCAACTTGGCTGGAATGTTGATGCGGTAGCGACGCAAAATGTCCAGCGCATCGGCACAGCGGGTGGCATCGGGCACGGTGGGGCCACTGGCAATTACCGAGGGGTCGTCGCCAGGCACATCGCTGATGGTCAGCGTCAGCACCTGCGCTGGCGCGCAGGCCGCGGCCAGGCGACCGCCCTTGATACGCGAGAGGTGTTTGCGCACACAGTTCATCTCGCCAATATTGGCACCGCTCAGCAGCAGGTCTTTGTTGATGCGCTGCTTTTCCTCCAGGCTCAGACCCTCGGTGGGCAGCGTCAGCAGTGCGGACCCCCCGCCAGAAATCAGGCACAGCACCAGGTCGTCGACGCTCAGGCCTTGCACCATGGCCAGGATGCGCTGGGTTGCGTGGAGCCCTGCCTGGTCAGGCACCGGGTGCGCCGCTTCCACAATTTCGATGCGCGCTGGCACCCGAGCCGGGCGGGGCGGAGTGTGCTGGTAACGGGTGATCACCAGGCCTTGCAGTGGCGCATCTGCTGGCCACAGCGCATCCACTGCCTGGGCCATAGCGCCTCCGGCCTTGCCCGCACCAATGACAATCGTGCGACCCTTGGGGGGCCTGGGCAAAAAAGCGGCGGTATTGTGCCGGGGCAGGGCGCGTCGCACCGCAGCCTGGTACAGGTGCTCCAGGAACTGGCGCGGTTGACTACGCGGGTCGGGTGTCTGGGGGCTTGTCATTCGATATCTCCAGACCTTATTGTGACTGCCTGCAGCCAGGCATAAAAAAACGGGCCGACAAGTCGGCCCGTTGTTGCCATGGGGATGTACTTATTTCTTGCCCAGGCCCAGTTGCTTGGCGCCTTCGGTGTAGAGGGCAGATTTTTCCTTCATAAAGGCATCCATCTGCTCTACCCCCACATTGATCAGTTCAAAGCCGGCCTTGGCTGCCAGCTCTTTCATTTCGGGGTCATTGTTGAGTGTGGCCCACATGTCAGAAATACGCTTGCGAGCTTCCGGTGGGGTGGACTTGGGCACCCCAATGCCACGGTAAGCGCCATCGACCCAGTTCACCCCCAGCTCCTTGAAGGTGGGCACATCGGGCAGCAGCGGATGGCGTTTTTCCATGGCCACTGCCAGCGCGCGCACCCGGCCCTTGTTGGCAATCGCAAACACGGTGTAGGTCATGGCGCCATCCACCTGGGAGCCCAGCACTGCGGTGGACATGTCACCCGTGCCCTTGTAGGGGATGTAGTTGGTCTTCACCTTGAAGGCCGCATTCATGCGCTCGTGTGCGGCATGGTTGGCCGAGTTCAGGCCGGAGCCTCCCAGGTTGAGGGCCCCGGGTTTGGCCTGTGCGGCCTTGACAAAATCGGCAAAGCTCTTGATGCCGCTGGACTCGGGCACCACCAGGGTATCGGGGGTGTAGTGAAACCAGAACACCGGGGTGATGTCCTGCGTCTTGTATTGCACCTGGCCTTCGATCGGCTGGAACACAATGTGCGGCAGGTTGACGCCCACCACGTTGTAGCCATCACCAGGCAGCTGGTTCATCTGGGTCCACATCACCGCGCCGCCGGCGCCGGCCTTGTACTGGATGATGGTGTCGATGCTGGGACATTTCTTCTTCAGCACCACCTGCTGGTGGCGCGCGGACAAGTCCGATTCGCCGCCCGGCGGAAAGGCCTGCCAATAGAGCATGTTTTTGTCCGGGCAAGCCTGCGCCAGCGCCAGTGGCGCCAACAGGCTCAGACTTATCGTGGCAATCAGTTTTTTCATGTCGTCTCCTCTAAGTATGTGAAATATTTGTCGCAATGTTCAGTTTACTGCAAGCTTAAGCACCATTGATGCGCTGGCACACCGCGCTGGTCACTTGCGCGGTGGTGGCCTGGCCGCCCAGATCGCCGGTGTGCAGTTTGGGGTCGGCCGTTACCGACTCGATCACTTCCATCAGTTTGTCGGCTGCGGCCTGCTCACCCAGATGCTCGAGCATCATCACGCACGACCAGAAGGTGCCAATCGGGTTGGCCAGGCCTTTGCCCATGATGTCAAACGCCGAGCCGTGGATGGGCTCGAACATCGAGGGATAGCGCCGCTCGGGATCGATATTGCCGGTGGGTGCGATGCCCAGGCTACCAGCCAGCGCGGCGGCCAGATCGCTCAATACATCAGCATGTAAGTTGGTGGCCACTACCGTATCAATCGAAGCTGGCCGGTTGACCATGCGCGCGGTCATCGCGTCCACCAGCTCCTTGTCCCACTTCACATCGGGAAACTCCTTGCTGATCTGCACCGCAATCTCGTCCCACATCACCATGGCGTGGCGCTGGGCGTTGGACTTGGTCACGACCGTGAGCAACTTGCGCGGGCGCGAGCGCGCCAGCCCGAAGGCAAAGCGCATGATGCGCTCCACCCCTGTGCGGGTGTGCATGGCCACATCGGTGGCTACCTCGGTGGGGTGGCCCTGGTGCACCCGGCCGCCCACGCCGGCGTATTCGCCCTCGGAGTTTTCCCGCACGATCACCCAGTTCAAATCCTCGGGGCGGCAGCGCTTGAGTGGCGCATCGATGCCAGGCAGGATGCGGGTGGGCCGCACATTGGCATATTGGTCAAAGCCCTGGCAAATCTTCAGGCGCAGGCCCCACAGGGTGATGTGGTCGGGGATGTGCGGGTCGCCTGCCGAGCCAAACAATATGGCGTCCTTGTCACGCAAATCTTTCAGCCCATCCTCGGGCATCATGATGCCGTGCTGGCGGTAGTAGTCGCCGCCCCAGTCAAACGAACTGAACTCAAAGCGAAAGGTGCCCAGCTTGCGCGCCAGGGTATCGAGCGCAGTTTGGCCCGCGGGTACCACTTCTTTACCAATGCCGTCGCCGGGGATGCAGGCAATCTTGTACGTCTTCATGTAATTTCCTGTTGGGTGTTGATCTATGACCTGAACCCGAGATTATCGACAAGCTGGTGACGGCCCTGATTAGACGAACTCTGGCAGCTTCGATAGCTTGCAATTTCTGCAGCTTGTGGCACAGTGGCGCAGTACCTAAAAAGGGAAACGCTGCCATGTCATCTGATCGTCTGTTGCGCAGGTTGATGTTGCTCAGTTCAGTGAGCGCTGTGGCCGCCT